>CAZTMY010000242.1:0-4018 GCA_964614895.1 uncultured Anaerolineales bacterium | reverse complement strand
CCAATCAGACACGGGGGATCCTTGATGCCCTGGCGCGTAAGGCTCGCGGAAGCGAGGCGGCCCAGCCCAATCTGGAGCCCTGGCGCGCCCTGCAGCGCTGGCTGGAGTTAGGCAGCGACCGCGATGTAGTGATCCCTTTCGCTGAGAATATAGCGCGGAGGGTGGATGTCAGAGCCGTGCGGCTGCGGCGTGACTTTGGCGCCGTGCTGAACCTGGTAAGGGCTCACGCGCTGCTGCACCAGCGTCGTCGGGAGCGAGATTCGCAGGGGCGAATCCTGGCTACCATGGCGGATTACGCGGCTGTGTATCACTTGGTCTCAGACCTGGTGAGCGAGGGGGCGGAGGCGACGGTCAGCGCCACTCTGCGCGAGACGGTGCAGGTGGCGACCCGGCTGTATAAGAGCAATGTGAATCAATACAACGACCCGCAGCCGATTACCGTGCGGCAGTTGGCGAAGGAGCTGGGACTGGATCGCAGCTCAACCAGCAGGCGGGTGAGGGTGGCGACCAAACAGGAGTACCTGAAAAACTGGGAGAGGGGACGGGGCCGCCCGGCTCAGATCGTCCCAGGCGATCCCCTACCGGGGGAGAGGTCAGTGCTACCAAGTCCCGAGGAGTTGGAAGATCCGACCCCAAGAAAAAACCGTGCCCACACCCCCTCCGGAGGGGCTGCAATAGTGCAATACTCAGCGCCCCGCCCGGTCAACTATCGCGTCGTGGACAGCCCCGTGGCGCTGGAGGCCATGCTCGGGGAGCTGAGGGGCGTGGCCCGGCTGGCTGTGGACACAGAGACCACGGGCACTGATCCCCACACGGCCGCCCTGGTGGGGATCTCCCTCTCCGACGCGCCGGAGAGGGCCTGGTATCTGCCGGTGGGGCATGATGTGGGACGGCAGCTGCCGCTGGAGGCGGTGCGCCAGGCCCTGGGGCCGCTACTGGGCGACGCAGGCTGCACCGTAGTGATGCACCACGCCAAGTACGACCTGACCGTGCTGGAGCGTCACGGCCTGCCAGTGGTTGGCCCGCTCTTCGACACCATGATTGCCGCCCAGCTGTTGGCGCCCGAGGGCAAGGCCGGCCTCAAGGAGCTGGCCAAGACGCGGCTGGGGGTCGACATGACACCCATCGAGGCGCTCGTTGGTGATGGCCGCACCATGGCCCAGGTGCCCATCGCCAAGGCCGCGCCCTACGCCTGCGCCGACGCCGATATGACCATGCGCCTGGCCGCCCTGCTGGAGCCTACGCTGCGACAACGAGGACTCTGGCGGCTGTTCACGGAGGTGGAGATGCCACTGGTGCCCGTGCTGACGGAGATGGAGAGTCGCGGGGTGCTGGTGGACGTGAACTACCTGGAGGGGATGTCGCGAGAGCTGGGTGCCCGTCTGACCGCGCTGGAGACGCAGATTCACGCCCAGGCCGGCCACCCGTTCAACCTCAACTCCTCTCAACAGCTAGCCCAGGTGCTGTATGAGAAGCTGGGGCTCCCTGTCCTGGGACTCACCCCCGCCGGAGCGCCCTCCACCAAGGGCGAGGTCCTAGAAGCACTCAGGGACAAGCACCCGATCGTCGAGCTGATCCTGGAGCAGAGATCGCTGGACAAGCTGCGGGGCACCTTCATTGACAAGCTGGTCAAGCGGGTCGACCCAGATACGGGGCGCGTGCACACCACCTATCACCAGTTGGGAGCTCGCACCGGGCGGCTGTCCTCCAGCAAGCCGAACCTGCAGAACATCCCCGCCCGCACCGTCGAGGGACAGCGGCTGCGGGCCGCCTTCGTGGCCACGGAGGGCCACGTGCTCCTGGCATGCGACTACGCGCAGGTGGAGATGAGGGTGTTGGCCCACCTCTCGAGAGATCCGGAGCTGGGCGCGGCCTTCCGTCGCGGCGAGGATGTCCATGCGACCACGGCGGCGGCGGTGTTCGGCATCCCCCTGGAGGAAGTGACCGCCGAGCACCGCCAGCTGGCCAAGGCGGTCAACTTTGGCCTCATCTACGGCATGACGGCCAGGGGGCTGGCCCGTCGTCGCGGGCTGAGCGAAGAGAAGGCCGAGGCGTTCATGGGAGCCTACTTCCGGCGGTTCGCCGGCGTGCGGGACTTCCGCAACGAGCTGATCCGACGAGCGCGAGAGCGGGGCGGGGCCGAGACCTTGTTGGGCCGGCAGCGCCCCCTGCCCGGCATCGGCAGCGACGACTGGGCGGTGCGCTCCAAGGCCGAGCGCCAGGCCCTGAACACGCCCGTCCAGGGCAGCGCGGCCGACCTAATCAAGCTAGCCATGACGCGGGTGCATCGTCGCCTGCGCGAGGAGGGTCTCAAGGCACGGATGGTCTTACAGGTGCATGACGAACTACTCCTGGAGGTGCCCGAGGCGGAGCTGGAGACGACCGCCGCCCTAGTGGTGCAGGAGATGGAGCAGGTCCACCCCCTCGACGTGCCGCTCACGGTCGACGCCAAGGTCGGGAGAAACTGGTCGGAGATGGAGGCCCCGACGGCGAACGAGTAGGTCATATGCGTCGAAACCGACGACCGAGCGAGCTGAGGTCAAGGAGCTGCGGAGAGAGAAAAGCACGCCTACCTCCCCCCTAAATCGCGTGCACTAGTGCACTAGTTACGCTCAACTTCCAGCGGGCGGCGTCCGATGCCACCGCCGCGATCCATAGTGGTGCCGGCACTGTCACCCGCGAGTGACGACAGATGAGCGGCATGTCGGCGTGGTGGTCGAGTGGCGATGCTAGGGGGTGGCGAGATGATTCCGTTGCCAGTATCCGGTTTGCTGTTGCTGCTTCTGGCCTGTATGGCTTTCGCGCGGCTAGGTTGGTAGCACGAGGTGATGGTGGCGGAGGCAGCGGGGTCGCGGTCGAGCGGCGGCGCTGGAATCCCAGGATCGAGGTGAGATATGCCGCTTCCTGCTGGCTGGAAACCCATCGGGCGGTATGGCGAGATGATCTTGTGCGTCCTCAGGGGCGATCACTACCACCCGTTGATGGACGCTATCGTCTACGACGAGCGCACGGGCAAGGTCTCCGGCCCACGGGCGCTCGGGATATGGCTCAAGTTCGGGGTCTACGAGCCCCATGAAGCGGAGCGCGGATAGCGATATAGGCCACAGGACGGAAGAGCAGGGGAGGAGCGACGAAGCTCCTGCCCCTCTCTCGTATATACTGGTGATCTTACCAATTTGCGCATAAAGACTTTCTTAGATTCGCAGTCTGTGGCATGTTATGTGCTAGACGTAGCCGTGGTTGGTGGTATAAGGAGGTAACGGACATGGCCAGGCGACTTAAAGGTCTCATCTATGTTAGGTGCACGCCGCAGGAAGCCGAGCAGGCCAGGGCGCTGGCGACGAAGGCCGGGCTATCGGTAAACGTGCTGATGAGGTTGCTGGTTAGGAGAGCGCAGGTCGGTGGATGCATCGACGACCTAATCGGCTTCGATAGCGAGGAGGTACACAGCGATGAGTAGCAAAAGCGAGGTCCGCCGAGCGGACGACTCGGCGGACGGCGACCGGGACGCAGACGGGAACAGAACAACCGATCTGCACTCCGATCATACACCGTCCGCCGCGCCCAGTAAATACTCATCCGTCGACGTGGCCGCGATCCCACTCGAGCTGCGCGGGATCCCGCAGTGGGTCTGCTGGCGGCGCGAGGACCGCGACGGCAGGGATACGAAGGTGCCGGTAGACCCCCACACGGGCAGAAATGCCTCGTCGACCGGCCCGAGCACATGGGCACCATTCGCCGAGGCCGTCGCGGCCTGCAAGGCGCGTGGGCTTTCCGGCATCGGCCTCGTCGTCACGACCGACGATAACCTCGTCGGCATCGATCTGGACGGCTGCATCGGTGAGGACGGCGTCCTAGCGGACTGGGCGGCCGAGATCGTCCGACGCCTGAACTCATATACGGAAGTTTCGCCATCGAGGCGCGGCCTACGGCTCTTCGTCCGCGGCGAGTGGCCGGACGATCGACGGAATCGCCGGGACAGCATCGAGGTATATGGTACCAAGCGCTACTTTACGGT
>CAZTMY010000241.1:0-4050 GCA_964614895.1 uncultured Anaerolineales bacterium | reverse complement strand
GGTCCCGTGCCTCGGCAAGACCAGCTTGGCTGTCCAGGTCGAGAGCCACAGCGTATTCAACTCGCACCGTCTGGCCATCGTTCTGGATCTCTACATCCTTCAGCAGTCTGTTACTATGGCCCCCGGTAACGACGACCAAGTAGTTACGCAACGTTTGCGAGTTGGGCGAGGTCAGATTGGTGGCTGCGAATCCCCCACACGTGTCATCAAAGAGCGAGAGTAAATGCTGCACGATTGGATCCGCCATGACGTCACGATCGAAGGCCTCGTAGAGAGGATCGTCAGACGGGAGCGCAGCTAGGCCATCTGCGGTATACGTCGCTAGGACATAGCCATGCTGGCTTGTAAGAGTCCCACTGCACCCGATAAGCGCCATTGCAGCGAAAGCGCAGAGAGCCGATAGGGAGAAGCGAAAGCGCACGACCTACCTCAGAGCTGGGGTTCTTGGCACACACACCCGACTATTCTACCATGGCGGTGCCCCTTGGGCAATCCTGACCTGTGGCACGTTTAGGAGGATAGAGCGATAGCCGCGCGTTAGGCCCCTCAGAGCGCTGCCAAAGATCTCCCGTAACATCTGGTAGCGATCTCCTGGCGCAGCCACATCCCATTTGACCGTCCCAAATCCCTAGTATAGAGTCGGGGTCTGCTAGTCAAAAGGCGAGGGGAACGCTATCCGTATGAGCACATCGGTCACTTCGATATCTGATCAAGACACGATCCTCAAACGCAAAGCTGACCATTCCCAACGCAACGCGTGGGCGTTTGCGGCTGACTCGGCGCTGTTCACCATGGGAATGAGCCTCATCAGCTCCACCACGGTCCTGCCAGCGTTCGTGGCAGCGCTCACCGATTCGGAGATGCTTGTAGGCATCGCTAGCGGCCTCTCCGCAGGGGCATGGCTGTTGCCTCAACTCGCCATCGCCAGCGTCGTTGCGCACAAATCACGCCTGAAACCCATTGTCGTCACGACTGCCCTCCTGTCACGCCCCGTCTTTTTGCTGGCGGGTCTGGCAATCCTGTTCTTGGGGGCCAGCTATCCGACGTTGACGCTGGCCATCGTGCTCACCACCATCACCATCTTTTTCACGGCAGACGCCTTGGTCAGCGTCCCCTGGTTTGCCCTCCTGGGCAAGTTGATTCCTCCCACACGCCGCGGGCGCGTCATTGGGGTATCCCAGATCATCGGGGGCCTCGGAGGCGTCGCCGCAGGGGGAGCTGTCCGCTATCTCCTGAGTAAAGAGTGTGCCATTCCTTTCCCAACGAATTTCGCGCTGCTATACATGGGCGCCTCACTGTTGTTCATGTTCTCCGCAATCGCGCTGGCTTGCATCAACGAGCCGAACTCGCCTGTCGCTACCGACGACAAGCCTTCGGCGCTCGACGTCCTACGCGAGCTGCCTGGCCTCCTAGCCCAAGATCGTCCTTTCCAGAATATGCAGATGGTTCGTATACTGGCTGGATTCGTATCGCTAGCCAGCGCCTTCTACGTGCTGCATGCCACCCGCATCCTAGGCTTGCCAATGAGCTCCACCGGATTCTTTGTGTCCGCTCAGGTAGCTGGAACGCTCGCGGCCGGCCTGGCCACAAGCGTTCTCCAAGACCGTTGGGGCCCTCTTGTCCACATGCGCGTGGTCATTGCAGCGGCATGTCTCGTTCCCGGCATTGGGTTGGCCATCGCTGCTGCAGCGAATGTGCTGGGATCGGCCGCGCTTTACCCCTACCTCGCACTGTTTTTCTTCCTGGGGATGGTGAACGGCTCCATGAGCTGGCCCTACTTTAACTGGATCCTCGAGTATGCGGACGAGGCGCGACGCCCCATCTACATCGGGGTTAGCAACACCCTGGGGGCACTGGCAATGCTCGCCTACCCCTTGGGCGGATGGATCGTCTCGTCGCTCTCGTACCGGGCTGCCTTTGGGACCGCGCTGACGTTCGGCATCGTAGCATTGATACTATCATATCGCGTGCCCAGCGTCCGAGCCAAGCCATCCTCACAGTCGTAGAAGAAGGCGGAATATGGTGAGGTACCACATCCCGCCTTGATAGCTGAGCATCATCCTGGAGCTAGCAAACTGAGCATCCCCCGTGCTCACCGCTTCAATGACATACCGACCACAGCTATCTCATAGAGGCTGCTCGTAGCTAGGTTGTGCTGCATACCGCTGCATCCCGATCGTGAGTTTGACGCTACTCGCCGGTGCCAGAGTCACGTCAAACACCTTGCCACGCACATCCGTTGGCGCATTCCCTTCTCCCACCACCTCCACCTGGGTGAAGCGATGCTCGCCAAAAGCGCCCGGCAGCAAACGCAGCGACCGAGCATGCAACGGGCTAATGTTTGCGAGCGTTACCACCACCGCGTCATCGGTGACGCGGGAGACCAACGCCCCCACATCGGGAGGCAAGCCCGGCCTTCTCTCATCCAAATCAAAGTAGCGCAGCCGCACATGCAGCAGTCCTCCATGGTAGATGATCTGAGGCCCGCCGCACGTCAATTGCACCAGGGCCTCGGTGTGCACGGGATTGATCTCCTGCCAGTGGTGCACATCCCACGTCTCCGGATCTCCATCATCGTGGGCCATCATATCCAATCGTCGTGCCACCTCGGCGTACTGGGCATCCAAGAGTCGCTCGTGATAGCCAGGATTCCCACCCGTCACATAGCGGAACCAAGGCGCGATGTGGATATCATCCCCCTTGCCGCGTCCCGGCGCCACCTGGTTCCAGGAATCGTCGGCCGGGGCAATCGCTTCCACCCGCTGACGATCCGCATCCGCTTGGGACATGGCCCAAATCTGGATCGGGTACTCGGGTCGCATGGGGCGATAGTCCGTCCAGCCCTGGTCCGTGTGACGGTTCGGTATCTCTAGCCCGCGTTCGGTCACACGCCCCATCGCGATCATGCGGTCAAGCTGGCCGCGAGGTATGTCCAGATAACCCATGTCACCCGTGAGCAGAACGGCGTTCATAGCGGCGATGGTCAGCGGTTGGATGATAGTCATGAACCCATGGGGCCAACGCCAGCCATAATAACCACCCCACCACTTGCCACCCATCGTCTCGCCGATGACGCCGTTGGGGCCAACATTGTCCGGACAGATGCCACCATTAGCATCGATACGCTCGGCCCAGGCCTCCACATAGTCCAGCACCCAACGGCGCCAAACGGGATCGCCGGTGTACAGGTAGGCATGAGTCACGAGGCTGGTCGCGGTGAGGTTCAGAGGCACATCACATCGCATCTGCCGCTCGTTCAGGAGTCGCAGGATCTCCGCATACACACGGTCATCGGTCCAGTCGGCGACGGGACCCTCCACGCCTGGGATATCTTCAAACGGCGCGGGATAGTTGGCCAGCACGGCGCGATGGGTAGCCCAATCCTCCCACGCGTTCACGAATCGGGGGCCGCGGCTGCCGTTGATCGGCGAGCGAATCATGCAGTGATCGGGGTCCCAGTTATCTGCGATGTCATCGACGCCGGTGTACATACCCGCAAAGCGCAACGCCCGGGCCCGGTCGCGTGCACGTGTGGGATCTGCGAGGCCAAAATAGTAGAAATAAATAGAGCTCTCGCCGTGATGCATCCAGTCATAGTTGGCATCAAACTCGCGGTAGATCTGACCATAGGAGGTGAATTGCTTGGTCACGGCCTCCCAGAGCCAGCGGGACGTTTCATGGATCCAAGAACTCCCTCCCAGCGCATAGAAGAGCGGCCAGTTGTGGTAGCTCTCATAGCCGTCATCGGATCCATCAAAGCCAGGCCACGCTTCCCGCCACACAAAGGTACCATCGCGCCGCGTATAACGGGCGACAAAGGCGGGTGCCGCCTTATTCATCACATCAATGAGGTGGCGCTCGCGCAAGGCCCAGGCTGGCGGTGGATCATGACTGGGGATCGTTGCGAGGAGTGTCATACGGCGCTTACCCCCTGTTGCGTTGCGATGGCAAACACGTGGGAGCAAGGTTAGACGAGAGCACGCGAGCTGTCAACGACAAAGCGCCGGGCCTGGCCAAGCAGGCCTGGCGCCGGTATTAGGCAACCAAAAG
>CAZTMY010000240.1:1879-4079 GCA_964614895.1 uncultured Anaerolineales bacterium | reverse complement strand
TTCTTCTGGCTTACGCTTCCGGACGAGCCGGGCTGGCGCTTGCTGCTCTCGAATCTCGACCCAGCACGTGTTCCCACGTGACTAACGGGCTCCGGACCCTTACCTCAGCTCACGGTTCCTGTCTAGGCTTGCGCCCTCCAGCTCCCCGTCTGCCAGACTCCCCGCTTGGGAGCCAGACCCAGAGGGTCGATCCAACCTCTCGAGTCCTGCACGATCATAATAGCACAACCACCAGCGCCTGTCAAGGGAATTCCAGCCAATCTAGGGGATATTGACGGATAGCTTCGCTCTCTCGCCAGGCATGGAGCCATCTGCTACAATAGTATTAGAACCCAAGGCTAGACCCACGCGAGAGGCCAACGCGACATGTCGCAGCCCATCCGGTCCCCGCAAGGAGCGCAGAGGGCCTCACCCGAGCATAACCTGCGGGCACGCTCGCCGGGGCAGATCGCCCTGCAAGAGATCGTGTGGCCGGTGGCGATCGCCGTCATGCTGACGTGCGTAGCTCTCTCGGCAGCCACCCTCCTTCAACGCATCGTGCCGGACTGGCCCAGCCGGTTGTTCGTGATCCTGACGTTTCTCGCGTCCCTCGAGAGCATCCACGCCTACCGGATCTTGATGCACCGCCAAGTCGGTGCGCGCGATCGGCTGCGATTCCGCTTTGTCGAGTGGGTAACGTTGCTCCTGGTGATCCGATTCGGCGCATACCTTCACTATGGCTGGGATCGCTTCCTCCAAGATGCGGCTACCTGGACCGTTAACGCCTTTGAGTTCTTTAGCTATGGCTTTGTGATGAGCGCGGTGCTGGTGTTTGCGTTCTGGTACGTCGCCCTGGTGCTCGCCCGCGCCGTCTGGGAGCTCGAGGTTGCCCCCATCGAGCACATGCCCACGGTCACCGATCCCAGCTTTTACCTGCGTGCCACCATGCCGCATCACGGCCAAACCGACCGCCGCGCCCGCATGTTCCTGATCATCAGTGCTTATCTCGTGGGCGGCACGTTGCTTCTGCTGTTCACGGGCATGGCGCAACTCGATTTTCGATCTCTCCAGGCTCTCCCCGGCGCCCGCCTAGGAGGCCTAGGCGCCAACGCGTTGATCTACTTTGCCGTCGGTCTGTTGCTCATCAGCCAAGCTCGCTATGCCGTGCTGCGCGCCCACTGGGAGCTGCAGGGCATCGCCATCAAGGGCCACATTGGAAGGCGCTGGATAGCCTTGGCCATCGTCTTTCTCTCGCTTACGGCGCTAGGCGCCATCTTGCTGCCCTCTGGCTATAGCGTGCCGATCTTTGAGGCCGTGAGCGTGGTCGCCCGCTGGCTTACCTGGGTGGTCATCCAGGCCCTGCTCGTGATCATGTTCTTTGCGGCCATGGCAGTGCGCTTTGTGCTGGACCTGATCATGGGCCAGCCCAGCTCGCAGATGCCGATGCCCACGCCACAACCCACGCCCGTACCGCCCAAGGGCGCTGAGTGGCGGGGGCCCTCGCTCGCCTGGCAGCTATTCCGCTCGTTGCTCTTCTGGTGGGCACTGCTGGGCATCGCGGCCTATTCGGTGTTACACTTTGTGGCAGATCGCCTCCATCTGCTGGTATGGCTGAGACGTACGAGACTATGGGCCTGGCTGCGAGGTCTCTGGGACGCGCTCGCGCGCACCGTTCGCGGGGCCTGGTCGGGAACGAGGGAGGCCGTGCAAGCCTTGGCCAACCGCGCCCGCTCGAACCGGGCGCAGCGATCTGGCGCGGGGCTGCGCCGCCGCATATCGCTGCGGAGGCTATCGCCCCGCGAACGCGCACGGTTCCACTATCTCGCGACGCTGCGCCGGGCAGAGCGCGTCGGCTTGGGGAGGCTCCCCCATCTTACCCCAGACGAGTACCAAGCTTTGCTTGCCCAGAGCCTGCCCGAGGCCTCCGCCGACGCTCAGGGCCTCACCGGCATCTTTGACGAGGCGCGTTATTCGGCGCATCCCATCGACAAGGAGGTTGCGTCGCGGGCCTGGAGCTTTCGGCGGCAGTTGCTGCGGTCCCTCCAACGCCACGCGGAGGGCGCAGCTCGGGTCACTTCCCAGCCCGATGTGGCCGCTCCCCCTTCCGAAGAGCAGCATCCTTGAGCCTCAGGATCACGGCCCAGTTCGCGCCGCCCCATTCCCCGTGGGCGGCACGAACTCGCATCTGCACACATGGCCCCTCGCGAACCGCGTCTTGGCA
>CAZTMY010000240.1:0-1869 GCA_964614895.1 uncultured Anaerolineales bacterium | reverse complement strand
AGCGACGGGCGGCGCGGATTCGTCCCCTCTGAGTAGCACGCCCGCCAGCGCGGAGGTCTCTATGCAGATCGCTTTTGGACCCGTACCCTCGCGACGCCTTGGGCGAAGCCTGGGCGTGAACAATGTCCCCCCCAAGCATTGCACCTACGCCTGCGTGTATTGTCAGCTAGGCCGGACCCCCCACATGCGCGTGGAGCGGCGCGCGTTTTACCCTGTCGGCCAGATCGTGGAGGCGGTGCGCGAGCGACTGCGTGCGCTGGCAGAGACCGCCCAGAAGGCGCCAGACTATGTCACGTTCGTGCCCGACGGCGAGACCACGCTGGATGCGAATCTCCAGGCAGCGATCACGGCAGTGAGCGCCCTCGGTGTGCGCACCGCTGTGATCACCAATGGCTCGCTGCTGGACAAGCCCGATGTGCGCGACGCCCTCTATCACGCCGATTGGGTGTCGGTCAAGGTCGATGCCGCTCATCGCAACACCTGGCGCGCCGTCGATCGGCCACACGGCAAGCTATCACTGGACGCCATTCGTGAGGGGGCTCGCGCTTTTGCGGCTTCCTACGCCGGCACCTTGGCCACCGAGACCATGCTGGTACGTGGCGTGAACGACAGCGCGCGCGAGATGGAGGCTATCGCCACCTGGCTAAACGCTCTCCACCCTGCCGTCGCGTACCTGGCCGTCCCAACCCGCCCACCGGCCGAGCCATGGGTGCTGCCTCCTACCGAAGAGACGCTACACGCGGCGTATCAGATCCTAGCCTCCCAGCTACCTCGGGTCGAGTGGCTCATCGGCTATGAAGGCAACGCCTTTTCCTCTACTGGCGACACGGCACAGGATCTCCTCCAGATCACTGCCGTCCATCCCATGCGGGAGGACGCTGTCCAAGAGCTGCTGACCAGGAACCACCAAGACTGGGCCGTGGTGGACAAAGTGGTGGCATCGGGGGTCGTCCTGGCACTAGGGTACGGCGGCCAGCGCTACTATGTGCGCGCGCTAGCTCGACGAGGCTAGCGCGCTCGCCGGCTCCCAAGCTGCTCCCACTTGGTCATTAGGGGCCAACTGCCGATGAGCCAAGCATTGCTCATGTCTCCACCGCCGGTCACATCCGCAACGAACGCCCAACGCTCACACGCCACCATGCCGCGACCATCTCCAGCGCAGCATAGCCCACACGGCTAGGCGCTTGCATACCCTTGACCAATCGCCTTCCTTGGCTTGCGATTTTACGCAACTTTGACTACCATAGTGGCAGTTGCCCCAGGAGGCCCATGGCAGCCGACAAACCCGAGAAGCAGCGGTCGCTCCGCTGCCGCTATATCAGTCAGGGGGACGTGTTCCTCTGCGTGGCCGTGCACCCACCAGAGGAGGTCGCGCCCACGTACGCCGAGCGCATCTGCACCGGCGGTTTTTGGCATGCCTGTCCCCGCTATCGCCAGAAGGAGGGCATCGCCCAGCCTGGCGACGAGCTTGTAGCGTCGCCATCCAACCCCATCAGCGCGCCCAAGCCAGCAGCCAAGCGGCGTGCGTCCGCCTCAGGGATACCGTGGCGAGTCGTCATCGACTGGGCCGCCACGCTGGTGTTCGCCGTGACGCTGGGGTGGATAGTTGGCACCCTCATCAGGCAGCCCAACCTGCTCTTTAACCGTGGGGCTGGGCCTTCTGAGCAGCCCGTCGCCCAGACCGGGACGCCGACTCTGACGCCCCACGTCGTGCTGGTGGACGCCACTCGCACCGCCCAGGCACTCCAGGCAGCGGCCGAGGCCACCGCGACAGAGACGCCCACGCCCACGGCTACCGATCGCCCGACGATTACGCCAACAGTGACACCGTCGCCTACGGCCACCAACACCCGAGCCTTCCGCCAGCCC
>CAZTMY010000239.1:2852-4087 GCA_964614895.1 uncultured Anaerolineales bacterium | reverse complement strand
CACCAAGCCATGACCACCGCCTGCAGGCTTGGGCCGTAGCTGGCTACTAACCAGCCAAACAAAGCTGCGGTCGCCACCTCGACCGCCAACACCCTGCGGGGGATCTCTTGGCCACAGGTGCGGCAGCGGCCGTGAAGCGCGAGATAGCTGATCACAGGTACCATCTCGAGTGCCGTCAAGCGGCGGCCACAGCTCGGACAACGCGATGGCGGATAGAGCAACGACTCGCCTCGTGGGACGCGGTCCGCGACCACGTTAAGAAAGCTGCCTACTGCCAAGCCCACCAATACCGCTAGGATGATCTCCACGCTAAACCTTTTTCTGTGTAAGGCCGAGATTGGTCATGTACTCAGCTACGGGCATGTCACGGGGCGTCTCTATGGGAGTCGGGTTGGGTGCGACCGGGTACTCGACGCTGACGGCGACATACTCGCGGGCATCGCGCCCCGCGAGCAGTCTCCCGGTCATGTACAGCGGCGTATTCTCCGGGATCATCGCGTTGGGATAGCTCTCGTTGTAAAAGCGGGTGGTTTGGACGAGCTCGTTTACGAGCTGATCAAGCCGTCCCTCGTTGGATAGACCATCTTCCTCAAGCGAGAATGTGCGCATGATCGCGGGCTGATACTGGCGTACTAGGATAATATCGAGCGAAGCGCATTCCAAGTTTACCACGACTGCCTCGGGCTGATCGATCGCCCGTATGAGTGCGAGTGGCTTGAGATCCATGACATAGGGGGGGATGTTAGCCGCCTCCAGCGCCTGTACTTGAGCATCCATCAGATCGCGTGGCACGCCCAGCAGATAGATTCGCTGCATCTCTCCCTGGCTTCCGATAGTATCCCAAGAGAGGTAGAGATCGTCCAGCGAGAGCGGCATCTCTTTGCGCGCCTCGCGGGCGATGGTCTCGGCCATGAGCGACGCCTGCAGCTTGGGCAGGTTCAGCACACGCGGGATGCTGCGTAGCCCGGTGAGAGCCGTCACTACGCGACGGCGGCTCAACTGCTGGGTGGCAAACATCTCGTCAAGGATTGCTCCCATCTCCGTAGGGTCGGTAATTAGGCCGTTGGTCACCAGGCCGTTTGGGAGCTCAACAGAGCCCCAGCTCGCCACGCGACCCCGCTCGCTCACCAGAAAGCGCACATCGCTTGCCTCGATGGCGAGGGTTGTCACGTCGCGCACGCGCGGCTTGCCTATCTGCAGCATCGGATCATCCTTGTATCGCTTTTCATGGTATC
>CAZTMY010000239.1:0-2842 GCA_964614895.1 uncultured Anaerolineales bacterium | reverse complement strand
TATCCGCAGGTAGCTGCCAGCACGTATGAACGAGCTGGTCAGGCCGTTGGCAGCCATCAAGGCGGGCACCGTCACCCCGAATCGTTGTCCTATGCTAAAGAGAGTGTCCCCCGGCGCGACTCGATAGGTGCGGCCTGATCCCGCGACCGGTAGAAGCTCTGGCCAACCAGACCAGCCTTCGGGGGGTATCACCAGACGCTGGTAGGGATAGATCGTATAGCCTTCAAGGTGGTTGGCCAGCATCAGGAGGGCGACTGTCGTTTCGTAGCGTCGGGCGATGCTGGATAGCGTCTCACCCTGAGATACGACATGCACCGTGGGACCAGTTGCCTGGACGGTGGGAATGTAGAGAGCGCGATAGGCCCAGATCAACGAGCTCGTCAGGTTGTTGGCGGCCATGATCGCCCAGACCGTGGTGTCGTACTGACGGGCAATGCTGTACAGTGTCTCGCCTGGCTGGACGATGTGTACAATGGGCCCTGGTGGTGGCGAGCCGCTTGCGGGGATCCAGATGACATCGCCGGCGCGCAGGAAGTAACTCATCATCCCATTGGCCTGCATGATGGCCTGCACCGTGGTGCTGTATCGCTTGGAGAGCGAGTACAGCGTGTCGCCAACCTGGACGGTGTAGGTGATCGGATCGGTGAGAAACACTGGCGTCGGCGTCGCGTGGGGAGCCGGCGTCAGGGACGCTGTGGGGGATGGTCCCGGCGTGTTGGTGCTCCCGGGCACAGGCGTCGGGCAGTAGCGGCTCACGAGATCGAGACCCATCAGGGCTTCTTCGCCTTCCGGCTGGAGCAGTAGGGCCTCACGAAAGGCTGCCAGGCTGTCGGTGCACTGCCCAGCCGTCAGTAGCTCGTAACCGTAGTTGATCAGCGCATAGTAGCGTTTGCTCTGGATATCGTCATAGTTGGGGTCGATGGCGATAACCTGGTCGATGAGGTCCAGAACCAAGGGCCAATCCCGCGCGTTCCAGGCGGCGTTGATCTGGTCCATGAAGGTCTCAAGCTGAGTAGGCGTAGCCGACGCGACAGCAGCTCGCAATGAGAGATGGTCGGTTAGAACGGGGCGATCAAGCCAGTGGCAAGCTTCGGCTACCGACTGTCCGTCAAGCCGTTGTGTGGAGGCAGAAGTGGGCTGGCGACTCGCGCCAGGCCCTAGCGCCAAAAACACCGAAAGCAGCAGGGCCAGTGCCAACCTGCTCCGGTGGCCTAGCCGCTCTCGCGCGCTAGTTGGCAGAACGACCCATACAGTCAATCCGCGGTACTCATGATGGTTCATGGGCTTGAGAGCCTTTCGAGGCCTGACAAGGCCTCCTGTCCATTAGGGCGAAGCTCTAGCGCCGCCTCAAACTTGGCTCGGGCCAGATCGAGCTCGCCATCGGCCGCGAGCTCCTCGCCCCAGGCGACGTACGCCTCATAGAGCCAAGAGGATGCCTCCACATGCACAGGCTCCAATTCTAGTATGCGGCGTGCATGCTTGACAACTGTCTCCCAGTCTTGGGCATCGCGGGCTATGCGAGCCAGCTCCTCAAACTCGGCGACCGTGGTGGGCTCAGAGTCCGTGGCGCTCCCGCGCTCTGCATGGACGAGGTCGGAGGCATAGACGATCAGGTCAATGTCGGCATGCCCGCCGTCGTTCTGATTGATGGCGATGTTGATTAGTCGCAAGGTCTCAAGGGAGCGGCTGCCGAGACGCGCTACGAAGCGGAGCAGACCGGGAACGGCGCCCTGGGCGACGACAGAGTAGCGTTGGACGGTGTATGCGCTCTGGACTTCTTCCTCGGGCAGGTTTCTTTGCGGCTCGATGCTGATCAACTGCACGCCGGTCTGGGTCGCGTATTCGTAGAACCGGGCGACCTCCTCGCCGGCTTCCGCTGATGTGGGGAATCCCTCTAGGCATTCTGCGATTTGCGCGTTGACCTCCGCGATCTGCGTCTGTAACGACTCGGGTTTGGCTGTCTGCAGGCTCAGGATCTGGTCAATGCTGTCCTGTACCACGGCTAGATCAGCCTCTGCCTGGGAGGCTGACGCCAGATTTCTCCCCAGCGAGACGGCAGTAAGCGCAAAGGCTACGAGCGCAACGGCCAACAGCCCGATGCCCGCAACCGCGACAGGATTTCGCACTCGGATCCGCTTAAAGATATCCTTGACGTCTGTGTTCATGGTGCAGTGCTCTTGAGTCGCAGCATCAGTGCGAATTCGATGGCTGCCTCGTGAGAAGCGCTATCTACCGGCGACGACTGATACACTGGCGCCGCCAAGCCCACCCGATGCCAGAGCGACGCAGATACCGGCGTGTGAGTGGCCGTCGGTGTCGCTGTGAATAAGGGGGTGGCTGTTACGGGAACGGGTGTGCTCGGCGCCGCTCCTAGCTCCTCGCAGATGAGATAGTAGTATATGTTGGCGCCGAACTCGCCCTTGCTGTACACGGTGATACTGACCTCGCCGTCCACGAGTGCCTCGAACGCCAGCCGTGAGTTGAGCATCCCGGTGCCCGGGTAGGCGTCATCGCTCTGACAGCTCCCAGGGTCACAATCCGTGATGGGACCGGCGGCTACCAACACAGTATCTACACCCGGTACTAGCGGCATGCACAGATCCAGCGTGTCAGTCACCGGCGTCATGGTAGGCACAGGGATGGGCGTCTGCCCAGCGCGCGGCTGATAAGGGTTGCCACATGTGTAGAGTACATAACTGCGTCCCTGCTTGACGCGGAGCCAGACGCGGTCGACGTCGAGGGACGGCTGGAAGGTATGGAGTTGGACCTCTCCCACCGAGATGTATCGTTTGAGCTCGAGGTCGGGTTCGTATTGGTCAGCGCCTTCCGTACCGAGATTATC
>CAZTMY010000238.1:0-4131 GCA_964614895.1 uncultured Anaerolineales bacterium | reverse complement strand
CTCGACGTCGCGTCCCCAGAGGGTAGCCGTCACGACGTTGCCCGCGGCCGCGGCGGCCATGGCGGTGCCATGATAGCTGCCTGCTGCGCCAGGAACTGGCTTGGTCTCGGCGAACGACGGCGGATCATCCGGCCGGATGTACAGCCGTGACACGATCACCTTGGCCGTGGTGTAGCGAGAGTCACCCTTGGGAAAGCCTGCGGGATAGGACCAGCCTGTGGGGTCAAAGGCGGGGTGTGCGGGATCGATACCGCTATCCAGCACGGCGATGGCGATGCCAGAGCCAGCGTCCTCGCGGCCGCCCAACAGAGGCCACAGCGCATCGGCGCCGATGGCCGTCACGCTGCCCTGAAGAGCTGGCTCATAGGCAATCTCCCGGTACACCTGGGCGACCCCCGGAAGCGCTTCCAGGGCTGCGGCAGCTTGCGCTACGTTACCAGACACGCGCACGGTGGCGCCTGGGAACACGGCGCTATACGTGGCCTCGACCGTCGCATCCGGCAAAGCGTCCGCCAGCGCCGTCCGGAAACTGATTTGCTGGCTCTCCAGCGTCCCCGCGTCGCCGGCCAGAAGGCCAGGGACACGGTCAAAGCGAACGATCAGCCGGGTTTCGTCTGCCGCTCCTTCAGCCCTCGCAGGAGGCACAACGCCTGAGGAAACGTTCGCCACCAAGAATCCCATCGCCAGCAAGAGAGCCAGGCCGATGCGGAGCGCGGCGCGGCTTGCTTGTGCGGACCGATCCATGGTGTCTCCTCCTGAGGGCATCAGTCGGGGCGTACCTCCGGGCTATCCTGCTCGCAGCACCACTGCCAAGTTTCGCTGGAGCGAAGGGACTCCAGAGCCGAGAGATCGATGGTCAGCGGGCAGATCGACACCATGCGATCTACCAGCAAGGCATGGGCGTCGCTGTCCGGCTCCAGAGCATCCCAGTCGATCTCGCGGGCGTAACCCTCCAAAGCCTTATCGCCATTGGCGTCCTCTACCACGACCGACTCAAAGTAGCGCTGTCGCGTCAAGCGTGTCAGACGCCACGGAGTCTCGGAGGTAGCGTCGGCGGGCACATCGATCTTGATCACATCCACCCCTGGAGGCAGACCATCACGCATGACGAGGCTCGCTGCACGTCGCGCGATCAGCGAGGCATGGGAAAAGTCCACATCCTCGCTATAGCTGAAATGGTGATCGACATCGGTCTCTACGGAGATGGCCAGGCTGGGAATACGCAAGCTAGCGGCTTCGATGGCAGCGCCGACCGTGCCGGACACGGTGATGCCGGTCCCCACGTTCTCGCCATAGTTGATGCCAGAGATGGCCAGCGAGATCGGTCGGGGCGCCAAGGTCAGGATGGCCCGCCGCACGGTGGCCGCGGGTGTGCCTTTCACGGCGTAGCAGGCGGCCACCGAGACGTCCGATGGTGGCGTATGGGCGACAGCGTTGCCATTGCCGCCCAGGCCACGCCCCACTGCCGACTGTTGCCTCTCTGGGGCCACAACCAGTAGATCGCCCAGCTCGTGAACTGCTCGCGCAAGGGCCCACAGCCCCGGCGAACCAATACCATCGTCGTTGGTCAGCAAGATCAGTGGGCGTGGGGCTGGCTTCCCCACCGCTTGGCTCTGGCTTGGCTGGATCATGACAATCGCAATTCGGTAGTATCCAGCCAAGGCTCGTAGCCGTTCCACTGTCGCAAGAGTCCCGGGCGCGCTTCCTCAAAGGCCTTGACGATGCGCTCGGCGACGATTTCGCGCTTCTCCGCCGAGAAGCCACGCACCTCGCACAGGTAGGCTGCTATGCGACCATACAGCACGGCCAGGAACGCATCTGCCACGCGATCCGGATCGCCGTCACCTTTATTGTAGGCTAGCGCAAAGCAGTACACCACGCGAGCCCACAGATCTACGGGGAAGACGACCTCGTCTGGCTGCTGATGGCTGATCGTGTGGATAGCCTTGACGGCATCCGGCGGTAGGATTTGGTCCAGGAGATAGCCGAACGAGGCCAAGCCCTGGCGCATGCCAGCCATCAGCATACGCTGACAGCCCGTTGGACATGGCACGTGACGGTCAGGACTGCGCTCCCCGATGAATGGGATCGCGACATAGCGCGGCTCGGGCACCCATTGGCGTCGATGGATCGTGAGCGTGCGGAACAGTGTGCCCACCGCGTGCAGGATTCGATAGTCGGTAAGCGAACCTGGATCGATACTGCCCTCCCCCCGGAAGCCCAGGTCCACCTGACCTACGTCCCAATTGCCCAGGAGCGCCTCTGTAGTGAGCCAGATGTTGATGCCAAAACGCGACACATCGGTCTCCCACACGTCTCGCATGACCAGGTCGGTGACCATGTCTTGCGAGAGAGAGAACTCGTTCGCCAAAGGGTCTCTCAAGTTCGGGCCAAAGACGGCGCGCACAAAGGGATAGGCAAAGTTGTCACACACGGCTCCGGCATAGGCGCTGCGACGGTAGTAGGCGGCCGCCATGTCGACGCCGCTTAGCACAGGATTCACGAGGGCGGGCACCCATTCAGGAGTGATTCCGGGCGCACGTGCCTCAAAGATAGCGCAGGCGCGCGCCTCCAGCGCAGTGGCGATCTCTAGAATGGCGCGGATGCCGTTGCCCTTTCCGGAGGTGCCTTTGTAGATCGTCACAATTCTTTCCATGTTGGGGGGCAGATCAGCAATGCGGACAAAGCGGGTTGTGTTGTCCGAGGAGCCTCCATCGGCATTGACTAACACCACGCGTAGGTCGTCGAGATAGTGTGTTGTGCCCTTCACGAGCGCATCGACGACCTCCCCGATGGTGCGGCCGTTGCGGTGGGACGGGATCCCCAACACCACGTCGGCTTGTCTGATCTCGCGAATACGTTGCCAGGCGTCATGGCCAAGGCTGGCAATCTCTCGAAAGGTGCTATCGACGTACGTAGTGGCCTCCTCTCCGTAATGGCTCAGGGGCCGCTCTCCAGTACAAGAGCGGCCGTCACGGCAGCCTGCTCCGGCGTCGTGGAGCCATCAAGCACGCTCTCCAAGGCTTGCTTAAGGACGGGTCGTAGCCGCTCGCGCAGGGCGGCATCAGGCGCGGCCATGGCATCGGCTAACTGTTGATCCCAGAACGCGCGCTCCCGTTCGTCTTCGATCAGCAGCGGCATATGTGCTCGCGACGCCGGTAGCTGGTAGCTCGCTCGCAGCCAGGCGGCGGTTCGCACGGGCATCGCACACTGGGCTATGAGCTGCGCTGCCAGCTCTTGCCGGGCTGGGTCGCTTGTCACGAGCACCCAAGCGCGGGAAGTAGCCACCGCCGGCGCAAGCCCGCCAAAGGAGGCCTGCGCCGCATACCGCGTGAACCGGAGCTGGCCCCGGTCTCTTAGAAACTGGTATGAGGTCGCACTGCAAACCGCCGCCTCTCCGGTGAGATAGACGGCCCAGCAGGCGTCAGCAGAGTCAAGGCTGCGTGCTCCTTCGAGAATCACGCCACTTTGCTGAAGCTGCAAGTAGCCCCGGAGCACGCGGGCGGCGACCGTCGCGTCTAGCATCGGCTCGCCCTCACTATTGCGCAAAGCCCCCCCTAGAGCGCCATAGTGGGATAGCAATAGCCGAAACGCAGTCCCGTCGCCATCGCGCAATGGTGCCAGATAGCCGCCCTTGATCGCCAACAGTGCGTCCCAATCGGTGGGAGCCTCCTTCAGCATGCCCACGTTATAGAACATGGCTGTCACGTTGGCATCCAAGGGAAAGCCGTAGAAGGCGTCTTCTACCGTCACAGCCTTACGGGCAAATGGATACAAGCCCTGCCACAGGCTGTCCGGCAAGAGGTCGTCCAGAGGAACAAGCAGGCCCTGCTCGACCAGGGCTGGTATGTCTGCCGTGTTCACAAGCGCAGCATCAGGAAGCGCCGTGGGCAGCACCGGCTGCATCGCAGCCAGGAGGGTGGGAATGCCGCCGGGGCCGTCGATAGCCTTGGGCTGCACGGCAAAGCGCGCGTTGGGTGACGATGCCATCACCCGACGCCCCGCCTCCGCCAAAAGACCGTCTCCGTCCTCATCAGTCGTGGTGACCAAGTCTGGCGGTACCCACAGCGTAATGGTCAGCGGCTTGGTGGCATCGATGGTTGGTGTAGCTGTAGCTTCTGTGGGAGTCAG
>CAZTMY010000237.1:0-4134 GCA_964614895.1 uncultured Anaerolineales bacterium | reverse complement strand
GGGCGTAGCGTCTGGCCAGAGTCTCCCCCATCCTTTCCCAATTCATGCACGGCAGAGTTGACCAAGATGCATCCAGCCACGGGGGGGCTGCCTGGCTGGGCGTTTCCGTTATTGTGGGCGGTGGTGGCGATCCCCCTGTGGTTCCCGCAGGAGAGACCACAGACGACCGTTCTGGCTATAGCACTTGGGGTGGCAGGTGTGGTGTTGCTCGCCGTGTGGGGGCGACGGCCGTGGCCAGTGATGCCCGATGTCCCGGCTATGGCACTGCTACTGCTGACGGCGGTGATATCGGCTTGGCAGAGCGATGTTCCCACACTCACATTGCCCAAGGCGACGGGGCTGCTGCTCGGATTGCTGGGCTACTGGGCGCTGTGGCGCTGGCGAGAGGCGGGAGGCTCCGCGGTTGCCATGGCGCTCGCATGTGGTGTGCTCACGCTCGGGTTTGCCGTCGTGGGCTTGGCTGGCGGGCTACGTCCGACCAAAGTTGGGCCGTTGGGAGACCTGCTGGCTCGTGTGCCCCGGCTGCTGCAGTCGCTGCCAGGCACCCAGCACGGACGGGTCAGCATGAACCAGTTAGGCGGCGCCATCGTGCACGTGGCGCCGGTGCTGATGGCGTTGGTCACGTGCCGCCCCGGCGGAAGGCGCTCGGCGGAGAGATTGGCGTGGTGGGCCTGGGTCACCTCTCTGGTCGGGTCGTTGCTGCTTGTGGGAGCGTTGCTACTGGCCCAGTCCCGAGCGGCATGGGTCGGTATGCTCATGGCGGCGTTGATACTGTTGGCGGGACGAGCCAGTTGGGGTCTATGGGCGCTTTTGGGGGTCGTGGTAGCGGGCCTGATTGGGTGGGCCATCTGGGGCCATGATCTGATCGCCCCGTATATCGTTCAGGCTCTGGTGGGCCCGCTGCCTACGTCGTGGGGGACGGTCACGTTGGAGGGGCGGCTTTCGATCTGGGAGATGGCTGCTGGCTATGTCCTGCGTCAACCCTGGCTGGGTCAAGGGCTGGGGACGTTTCGATTGGAGGGTGTGCAGGATCTGGCCGGGAGGTCCGTGTTTGACGTAGGCTTGCCGCATGCGCACAACGTGCTGCTTGGAGTGGCCTACGATCTGGGTTTGCCCGGGTTGGTGGCCTATCTGAGCTTGCTTCTGACCTGGGTCATGCTCGGGTGGCATAGTCTGGAGCGGATGCTGGGTCCCGAGCGACAAGTCGTACTGGGCGCGTTGGCCGGGCTCGTGGGCGCGCATGCATACGGGATGATGGACGCAGTAGCTCTGGGGGCCAAG
This sequence comes from uncultured Anaerolineales bacterium, assembly GCA_964614895.1. Taxonomy (GTDB): domain Bacteria; phylum Chloroflexota; class Anaerolineae; order UBA1429; family UBA1429; genus DAIRUQ01. Next base: position 2,853 of record CAZTMY010000237.1, on the reverse strand, counting down.
CCCGGCGTTCTGTTCTGGATGCTGGGGGCCCTGATCGGCGTTGAGGCCTTGGCGGGGAGCGGTGTGCCGCAACATTCGTGACGGTGCGCGGCTATCTGCTTTGTGATTCTGCCGATACGGAGCCAGTGTGGTGGATGGCAGGGGTCTATCAAGGTCTAGCGACCATACGCAAATGAGGAGCTATCGTGGAATTACGCGAATACTGGGCCATTCTGCGGCACTGGTGGTGGTTGTTTGTGGTATGCACGGTGCTGGGGGCGGGCATTGCCTACCTCGTGAGCATCAACACTACCCCGACGTACGAGGCCTCGGCGCTGTTGATGATTGGGGGCAGCATCGAGCAGGTCAATCCCTCCACTGGCGATATTCAGACCAGTCAGCGATTGGCGCAGACCTACGCCGAACTCGTCAAGACACGGACTATCCTGGATGCTGTGGTGCAGAAGCTTGGCTTGCCACGTCGTCCCCAGGTGACGGTGACCATTCTACGCGATACCCAGCTATTGCGGATCACCGTGGCGGACTCGGATCCATTGCGGGCTGCGGCTTCTGCCAACGAGCTGGCGCGGCAGCTCGTGTTGCAGAGTCCGTCGGCACCCGAAAAGCAGGAGCAGGCTTACCGGCAGTATGTTTACCAACAGCTAGAGGAGCTTCAAGATGAGATGGATGGCATCAGCCGCGCCATCCTCGCTGAGAAGGAGAGCGGCGGCGACACGGAGCGCATCGCGCGATTGGAGGAGGAGCTTAACACGCGGCGCGCATCCTGGTCGGCGTTGCTGAACTATATCAAGGGCAGCTCTATCAACGAGGTGCGAGTCTTTGAGGCGGCTGTTCCGCCGCTCGAGCCAACCAAGCCCAAGGTGATGCAGAATACCATGCTCGCGGCCGTCGTGGGATTGATGATTGCAGGTGGTGCTGCATTCCTGATCGAGTACCTGGATGATAGCGTTCGCGACCAGCACGACGTGACCGAGGTGCTGGGGTTGCCCATGCTGGGGGCGGTGGCCAGGCTATCTGAAGAACAGACGTTGCCCAATCTCCTGACGGACAAGGAGCCGCGCTCGCCGCTGACCGAGGCCTTTCGCATGATCCGGACGAACCTGAGCTACGCGTTGCCGGCGCAGGAGGGGCCGCGACGCTACCTGGTGACCAGCACAGGTCCCACGGAGGGCAAGTCCACGGTCGTGGCCAACCTCGCTGTCGTGATGGGCCAGGCTGGGCAACGGGTCCTCTTGGTTGATGCGGACCTACGCCGTCCCAAGCTGCACAAGGCGTACGAGGTCCCCAGCAAGCCGGGCCTTACCTCCTACCTGACCGGCAAGGTGAACTCGGTCGATGAGATCATCAATGAAACGGCGGTGCCGGGGGTGCGCCTGGTAACTTGTGGACCGCTACCGCCGAACGCGGCCGAGCTGCTCGACTCGGAGCGCATGCAGCAGATGCTGGCCGAGCTGGACCAGCGGTGTGATGTGCTCCTGATCGACAGCCCGCCCCTGCTTGCCGTGGCTGACGCGGCCATCCTGGCGTGTATGGTTAGCGGCGTGATTCTGGTGCTCGAGGCTGGGCAGACGCATCTAGAGGGTGCCGCGGCCGCGCTAGCTGCTCTGGAGCGGGCCGGAGCGAAGGTCCTAGGGGCCGTGCTTAACAACGTCCGAATGGGGCGCAAGGGATACGGTAGCAGCTATTACTACTACTATTACTACTATGATGGGGAAGAAGACCAGCCAGAGGGCGAAGGCGAAGCTCTGCCCGCACCGTCGCTTCGCGGTCGCCGGCGTCGTCGGCGAGAGCCCGACGAGGAGGAAACTTAGCCGTTGGGCCATTGGCTGATCCGGGTAGTCATCCTGGTCGCTGTGCTCTTGCTGGCGAGGAGCGGCTCCCGGCGTTCAGCATGGCCCATGCCCGCCGAAGGTGTCGTCATGCTGGGTGGCGTGTCCCGCGAAACTCTCGACGCCCTGGGGCCTGTGTGGTACTACCAGTATAGTTTTGAGGGCCCGAACGTACCTGGCCATGCCAGGGTGATGCTGGTGCGGCCACACACCGCCGAGGATCGCCTAGCGGCCGCGATGCGTGCTCGGTCCGATGCCATCTGGCTGGTCGGGAACGAGCCGAATGACCCTTTCCAGGATGCGCTATCGCCTTGCGCCTATGCCCGGTTCTTCCGGTGGGTGGAGCGAATCGCGGCGCGCTCGGACTGGGGAGCGCGGCTCGTGCCCGCTGGCATCGCCAAGGCGGATCCGACCTATGCGCAAGCTTTCCTCGATTGCTATCATGCCCTGTACGAACGTGAGCCACGAGTGGCGGCCTGGAACGTGCACAACTATATCCTCGATGCGGGTACAAGCCAGTACGATGTGGGGCTGTTCCAGGAGCGGATTATCGCGTTCCGTGACTGGATGCGTGATGCTGGGCAGGCGGACCTTCCGCTGCTGCTGACCGAGTACGGCGTCCTGTACGGCTCGGGCTGCTGCGGCCGGCCGTTGGAGCCGCCGGACGAAGGCGTGGCCTTTCTGCGCGCCACGACAGGCTGGCTCCAGGAGACGGACTATGTGCAGGCCTGGGCATGGTTCTGCCTGGACTCGCGCTCGGCGGACGGCGTGAGCCAGTTCAATGGGGACCTCTTGGCCGCCGATGGCTCGTTGAGCCCCTTTGGTGATGCATACAGACAGCTCGTGATGGAAGCCCATGGCCGCTAGGGATGCCAGGAAGCGCTCCGGTCGTGTGGCGCTGTGGATAGTCGTTGCCCTGGCTTGGCTGCTCCTGGCACAGGCCGGGGCGACCACATGGACCGCAAGCCGCGCCCTGGCTGCAGCGCGTGAGGTCCAGGGGGCGGCGTTGGGGATCGGCGATCTG
>CAZTMY010000236.1:0-4147 GCA_964614895.1 uncultured Anaerolineales bacterium | reverse complement strand
CGCCGCCGACGCACGCTGCTCAACAGCCTGCCTCCCGAGCGTGTCCTCTTTCCCCAAACGACTGGCACTCTGCGCGACGAGCTCCCGCCAGGCGTGGATATCAACCGCGACGACCTTCAGGCCCTGGAGCGCTTCTCGCGGCGGGTCGCCCGTTGGGTCCATGCGGCCGTCTTGCCCATCGATCAGCTCCTGCTGACCATCGGCCAGGACCTGTTCACCCGTGAGCAGGATCTAGCCCTCTGCCATACCATCGCTGAGGGCCTGCACTCGGCCAGCGAGCTGCACCCCGAGTGGCGCCTGCGCGAGCACGTCACCGAGCTCGAACGTCTGGCCCACAACAAGTCCAGCATGGGGGGGCTTTCCCTGGCTGACAGCGGCTACCAAGCCCGGCCGGGCGCCGTCGCCGTCACCACTATGCACAAGGCCAAAGGCCTGGAGTGGGATGCCGTGTACCTCATGTCCGTGGATAGCCTCGAGTTCCCCACGCGTCTCGACGACGCCTTTCGCGACGAGCCCTACTTTATGCCGGGACGTGCACCCTCCGTCGAGGCCCGCAAGGAGCTGGAGCAGCTCGCCCGCGACGAGCCTATTTTGTCCGTGCTAGAGATTCCCGCTGCCTCTGAGACGTCCCTCATCGTCGCCTCCAAGCTGGAGACCATCTCCGAGCGGCTGCGGTTGCTCTATGTGGGGATCACGCGCGCCCGCCGGGACCTCGCCATCACCTGGAGCCGGCGCAATGGCGTGCGTCCCGTCGAGGCCGCCGAGCCGCTGCGCATCCTGGCCGATCACATTGAGACAGGAGGCCACGCGTGACCAACCAATCGCGCCTGCCCGAGGGATACCTCTTTAGCCAGCATAGCCTGAACACCTACTCCCGCTGCAAGCGTCGCTTCTGGCTACGCTACGTGGCTCGTATGCCTTGGCCCGTTCCCCAAGACGATGATCCCCTGGCCTACGAGGCCCACCTCGAGCGCGGACGTATCCTGCATCAGTGGATTCAGCGCGACCTGCTGGGCTTGCCCGTAGCCGCCCAGGCCAGCCCCGACGATAAGCTACGCCTCTGGTGGCAACGCTACCAGGCCTTTGACTGGGGCCTTGTCCCCTCCGACGTGCGCGAGCCCGAGCTGCCTGTCACGGTCGTCCTCGGGGGGCATCGCCTCTATGCGCGCTATGACCTGGTCGCCCTAGATCGGGGCGGGCAGGTCATGGTCGTAGATTGGAAAACGTTGGAGACCCCGCCCTCTCGCAATGTGCTAGAACGTCGCGTGCAGACCCGTGTTTATCTCTACACCTTGGCGCGCGTGGCCTCGTCGCTGTTGGGCGGCGAGGATGTTTCCCCTGAGCGTATTAGCATGCTCTACTGGTTCACGAATCGCCCTAACGAGCCCACCGTCATCTCCTATAGCCAGCAAGCTTACCAGGCTGATGCGTTGCGTCTCGAAGCCATGATGACCGAGATTTCCCAGCAGCCTCGGGAGGCCTTCCGGCGCACCGACCAGCCCCGCCAGTGCGCTACGTGCAACTACCGCACCCTTTGTCAGCGCGGGGACATCGCGCTCGACCCCACCGCCGCCTATGACTGGCTCGACGACGATCTCGCTCAAGCCCTGGAGCTTGAAGCTGTGCCCGAGGTACCTTACTAGCCCCGGGGGCGCCGCTCTAACCCCGGTCTGGCGCTAGGCATGGTCAACTAGCAGATAGCATAAGGCTGCGCGCTGCAGCTTCCCCTCGCTGACGCCCGTGGCCTCCGCCAGCATCGCTGGCTCTCCAGACGCAAAGACGCGCCTACCTGGTCCAGGTAGGCGCGTCTGCGACAAGCCAGCGCGTGGGCCTTACTTGTTACTAGCTCGCCTCGGCGATTATCTCTTTGCGCAACGCCCGCAGAAAGGCCGCGCTATGGCGCGTCCGCATTTCCATCATGCGCGCGCCGTCCATCGTCTTGGCCGACGAGGGTCTCGGGTGGTGTTGCATCACTTCAAAGACCCGATTGCCCTTTTCCAGGAGGCGCAGGAACCGCATCATCTCCACCGCGGTCAGTTCCGGGAAGCTGGCCAGAAACGCCTCGTCCCACAGCGGGATGGCGATGCTCCCCCAGCCATCCTCATAGTTCAAGTGCACGTCGGGGTGCTCGCGGTAGAGCAGGCGGGTCACTTCCTTCAGGTCTACCAACCCTGTGCCCAGCGGCGCTCCAGCCTGCCACGTGTAGCCCTCGTCCGTGACGTGGATGCAGCCATCCTTGTAATGGCTCGTCACCGTATAGGGCGCCAGCACCCGGGCCGCCTCAACCGGATCCTCTAGCAAGCCCAGCGGATTTGCGGTATCCAGGTTCACCCGCACCGACGGCGAGTCCACCGCCTGGATGAGCCGTTCCAGCTCGCGCGTCGTCAGATCTACGTGCAGCTCTACGGTGATCGTCACGCCGTGGTCGGCGGCCATGGGCGCCAGCCGCCTTAGCACCTCGGTGGTACGGTCGTACTGCTCCTGGAAACTAGGCGACTCTTGCATGCGCAAGGGGAAGAGCCCGAAGCAGCAGTTTAGGATGCTGGCCTCCAGACGCTCTGCCAGTGGGAACAGGGGCTTCCAGCCCGCTACCAGCTCCTCCGCTGAGCGATCCGTCTTCCCTGGATTGATAGCGTTGCCTGTTAGCTCCAGGTAGAGGTCGTGGTCGCGCTTGTAGGCTAGAAACTCGTTCAGGTAGGCGTCGGACCGATCCCACAGCGCTGCCGAGCTGAGCTGGCCACCCTCCAGTCCATAGTCTACGATCTTGTGCAGGATCTCGATGGGATCCTTGGTGATTAGCGTGATGGTGAGCGCGTCCAGACCGATCTTCATGTGTTGCCTATTCCTTGTTGATGATAATACACACATAACCCCCATCCTCGGTCCCTTCTTCCACGAGCGTCGTGGGGGAGGAACTAGAGGAGGGGGCTGGCCTTATGCCTTGATCGCGCCGCTGGTCATGCCCTGGATATAGTACCGCATCCCAAACACGAACAACAGTAGCAAGGGAATCGTGGCCACGGTATAAGCTGCCATCCGCGGCCCCCAGTCCGTGAGGCCGAACTGCGACGTGAACTCGCGTAGCCCTACGGCAACAACCTGCTTGGACGGGCTGGTGATGACCAGCAACGGCCAAAGGAAGCTGTTGTATGTGCCCACCAGGTTCATCATAGCCAGTGTAACCATGATCGGCCACGAGAGCGGCACCGCGATGCGCAAGAACAGCTCAAATTCTTTGGCGCCGTCCATCTTGGCCGCCTCGAACAGCTCTTGCGGGAGCCCGGCGAAATAGCCGCGGCAGATCAGGATGCCGAACACCTGCCCGCCAGATATCCCTGGCAGGATCAACGCCCAGCGCGTATCCAGCAAGCCGAACTCGTACATCAACATAAAGCTGGGGAAGAGCGTCATGATGCCGGGGATCATCATCAGCGAGATCACCACCAAGTACAGGGTGTCTCGCCCGGGGAAGACCTGTCGCGCAAACACATAGCCGCTGACCGCGGCCAAAAAGACCACCCCCACCATCGTGCTTAGCGACACCAAAAGTGAGTTCACGATATAGCCCCACATTGCCTGAAAGCCGCTGACATAGTTCTGCCAACGCACGGGATTGGGCAGTGCCCAGAACCGGGCAAAGATCTGGCCGTTGTCCTTCAGCGACATGGTCAGCATGTTCATGATCGGAATCAACGTCAGCAGTGCCATCAGGAACAGGCCGATAGTGAGCAACGTCTGCGTGACTCGCTCGCGGGCCTTGGCTCCGCCCCTGGGATGCACGGCCATTTGCTGGGGCCGCATGCTAGTCTGTTGAAACATCGGCGTAGCCATTGTCGCCCCCTTACGCCTGAAATTCGGTTTCGCTGCCGCGGATGTACTTCAGATTCAAGACTGTACCCACCAGGATGACCACAAAAAGCAGGGTGCCGATGGCGGACGCCGAGCCCATCTGGTTGAACAGCGTGGCTTGGTAGTACATCTCTAGTGCGGGCGTGTACGTCGAGTGACCCGGGCCTCCACCCGTCGTCAAGAACACGTTGCCAAAGGACTGCACGCCCCCGATAAAGCCCAGGATGATCAGCGTCTTCATGGGCGTCAGCAAGAGCGGCAGGTCGATGTTCCAGAGGCGCTGCGTGAAGCTGCAGCC
>CAZTMY010000235.1:0-4159 GCA_964614895.1 uncultured Anaerolineales bacterium | reverse complement strand
AGACGAGGAGGGACTGACTGTGGGCAAGGTTTGGCTGGTAGATACGGGGAAGGGCTCCTTTTTCCACACTCTCGCCCACCCAAAAGAGGACGATCCCGAAGGTGTCCTGCCATATGGTTCCTCCAGTAACATCATCAATTGGGGTAATCATGCCGGTTCCCCAGCATTCTACGCGAGAACGCGGATTTTTGCTGATGAACGCCCCTCATGATAAAATGACTTTGCGGGCCAGAGCCCGCTCGGGCCCATAGCTCAGCGGTAAGAGCGGCCGGCTCATAACCGGTTGGCCCCTGGTTCGAGTCCAGGTGGGCCCACTCTCCCACAACGGTTGGTCTCGAGTATGAGCCGCTGCACCCACGAGGCTCCCATGGCAGGATGTGACCAGCTCTACGAGACGGTGCTCATGGCAGGTTCCTCCGCTGAGCCTGATCCATTGTGCCTCACCGAAGGCGTCAGCAACAAGGCCTCCATCCTTATCGGCGATCGACCAATGGCCTCGCACGTGCTCGATGCACTGGTGAGCTCTGGCTGTACCGGCCAGATCACCGTGGTGGGACTGAACGTGTCGTTCCCCGATGGTGCCAAAAAAAAGCGCATCCGCCATATCCCCAATCATCGAGACATAGTGGGTAATCTGCTGGCTGCCATCGAAGGCTTGCCCCCTGGGACGCACGTCTTGATAGCTTCGTCAGACATACCCCTGCTGACGCCGGCTGCCGTTGAGGATTTCTGTCTGCGGGCCAAGAGGTCAGGGGGTGATCTCTGCTACAGCATTGTAGAGCGCGCGGTGATGGAAGCTCGCTTCCCGGGCTCGGGGCGCAGCTTCCGCCACACACAGGAAGGGGATTTCGCGGGTGGCGACCTCTTCATGGCGACGCCGCAGTTGATCCGCACCCACGATGGGCTCTTCCGCGAGCTTTCTGGAGAGCGCAAGAACGCCTGGAAGCTCGCGTGCACCTTGGGCTTGGGAATCATGCTGCGCTTCGCGATGCGCCGTCTGTCCATCGCCCACCTGGAAGCCCGAGCTAGTAGGCTGCTAGGCTCTCCCTGCAAGGCAGTCATCACACCCTACGCCGAGATCGCCATGGACGTGGACAAGCCCCACCAGCTTGCTCTGGTTCGCCGCATCCTCGCGTCGCGTGGCACCCTATGAGTGAGCCGCAGACGAACACCCCGCAGTACAGCCTCGCTTACCTGGACGCGGAACTGTCAGTGCTGGTCCGCCGCTTCATCGCGACTCGGGCCAGATGTCGCCGGGCCTGCCGTGTCATCGCCCACGCTGGTGATGGCCTCGTCTGCATGGTAGCGCTTGCTGCCATCGCCCTCTTTGTGCCCTTGGCACGCGTCATCGTCGCGCGCATGCTGGTTGCGTCCTTGCTAGCCGCGGCGTTGGTTGGGCTTGGCAAACTCGCCTTCCGCCGCCCCAGACCCATCCCCGACGAGCGCCACCAATGGAGTTCGCTAGGGGAACACGATGAGTATGCCTTCCCCTCGGGCCATGCAGCGCGCACAGCCAGCATCGCTGCGGCAGCGTGCCAGGCATCGTCGTCACTCGGGGCGGCTGCTTGGGGCTGGAGCATTGCCGTGAGCCTTTGTCGCGTGGCTCTCGGCGCCCACTACGGAGCCGATGTGATCATAGGCATGCTAGTGGGCGCCCTATCGGCGTGGATCGTTCGGATGCTAGGTTGGCCCTAATGACGCTTCCACAGCAAACGAGATGCCTCAGAGAGGCACCTCGTCTTCGAGTTCACAGGCTGAACTCTCTAAAGGTAATCTCTCAACTGCCGCGAGCGGCTAGGATGCCGCAAGCGATCTAATGCCTCATGCTCGATCTGGCGGATCCGCTCACGAGTGAGCCGGAACTTGCGCCCCACCTCTTCCAGCGTGTAACTGTGACCATCCTGCAAGCCAAAGCGCATGCGTAGAATACGCGCCTCGCGTGGGGTCAGCGTCGTCAGTACCGAGTCCAAACGCTCTTGCAGGAGATGCTGGTAGACAGTGTCCGGAGGCGTCGGTGCCTCATCGTCGGGGATAAAGCTACCCAACTCGCTATCCTCCTCTTCACCCACCGGCTTTTCGAGGGAGAGCGGCCGCTGTGATACCTTTAGCATCCACTGCACCTTGGCGGCGGGCAAGCCCAACTCCTCCGCGATCTCCTCAGGCGTAGGTTGACGGCCCCAGTCCTGCTCGAGCTGCTGCGCGACCTGGTACACCTTGCGAATCCGATCACTCAGATGCACCGGCAATCGGATCACACGTCCCTGGTCAGCCAACGCTCGGGTGATCGACTGACGGATCCACCATGTCGCATAGGTGCTGAACCGGTGTCCGCGATGATAGTCGAATTTCTCCACCGCCTTGATGAGCCCCAAGTTTCCTTCCTGGATCAGATCCAAGAATGGCACACCTTGCCCCAAGTAACGCTTGGCGATACTAACGACTAGGCGGGTATTGGCCTTGATCAGGTGGGCGCGAGCATTCTCCCCACGGACGACTAGGCGCTCCAGCTCATCACGAGTGTCTTCGTCAAGATCACCATCGCTGTCCAACTGCTGCTGAGCCTCAAGGCCTTTCTCCAGTGCCTTTGAGAGGGAGACCTCCTGCTCTGCGGTCAGCAAGGGCACCCGTGCCATCTCTTTCAGATACAGGCTGATTGTGTCATCAGTGGAGATCTCGCTGAGATCAAGGCCCTGGCCTCTATGGTTGATCAACATGTCCGCAATGGTGTCCCCATCATCCTCGGGCTCTTGCTCTTCCTCCACCTTGACGCGATGATCACCACCATCATGTTCGCCGTGACCATCGACGATCTCGACGCCCCGTTTGTCCAGCAACGCGAGTAGGTCCTCCAGCTCGCTGAGGCAATCCTCAACGTCTGGAAAGATCTCCATCATGTCATCAAGCGTGATATATCCCTGGCGCTCACCCTTGGCGATGAGGCGCTGTACCGCCTCGTTTCCCTCCACGCAGATTTGAGTTTTCTCGGTCATTGTTCCACCGTTCCGCTATCCAACATGCAGCTTGAGCTGCATTATCACTTGCTATGGCGGCTCAGAAAAAGCCGCCGAGGATACACCTTCGGCGACTGAACCGGCCAATGCCTACGAGGGACGGCATCGCTCAGCCCTAGCCAGCCACTAGGTACTCAGCGCTGGCAAGAGTTACCAGCGTTCATCCGCCATCTCCACGCTGAAAGGCAACTATATCATACCATACAAGAGCATATATGTCAAGTTAACCGGGCGCCGCGACGCAACTTGATGCTCGCCTACATCCCCGCCCATAGCGTTCCTTGCCGACGCAGTGACCGCAAGGCACCAACGCATAAGCGACTCATTATACCATACGAGGCCCGCCTTGTCTAGTATTCGGTCGCCGCGGTTCTGACCTTCTAGCTGGCTTAGGCATAACCCTTGTCCGTTATGGCACTCAACCGCGGCGTGCTATACTCGCCGTCATGCATACACTCGCAAAGGACGTTGCGCTGTGACCAGGAAACCCAGCAAGCACACACCTTATTTTGAGCTACTCGAGGCGCAGGCCAAGCCGGGTTGCGCCATATGTCGCCTAGTCTACCGCGCCACGCAACGCTACCTCGACAGCCTGCTATACGAGGCAGTGCTGGATCCCGATGTACGCGCCAAACTCAAGAACTCTCAAGGATTCTGCCGAGAGCATATAGTGATGCTGAAGCGCAAGCCTGGTCGGGCTCTTGGCATCGCTCTGATCTATCGCGACATCCTCCGCGATGTGGTGAAGAGCTTGGATATATTGCCGCAGCGCAAGAGTTTGCTCCTCAGAGCCCGCGAGCTTTTGCCGCGCCGCAACCCTCGCCCCCCTCTCACCGCAACGACACGCTGCCCTGCCTGCCTCATCGCGCAAAGGCATGAGGACAGCTACCTCGAGCTCCTCCTCGCCCACCTGGACGATCCAGAGCTCTACGAGGCGTATGCACATGGCGAAGGCCTCTGCCTGAAGCACCTGTTGCTGGCCCACGAGCATACCAGCACCCCAGAGACAGCCTTGCGACTCGTGCAGCCGCAGATCGAGCGATACTCTGTGATGCTGCACGAACTGGACGAGTTCATCCGGAAGCGGGATTACCGTTTTCGACACGAACCGATGGGACCCGAAGGAGACGTCTGGCTTCGCGCCATGA
>CAZTMY010000234.1:0-4179 GCA_964614895.1 uncultured Anaerolineales bacterium | reverse complement strand
CTACTTCAAGTGCGACAAATGTGGTGAGGTGATCCCGGTGCGTGTGGACAAGCGCAATGACCTGAATCGACAAGAGGGTGGCCCAGGGCCGCTGTTGCTGCGCAAAGAGGTGATGGGCAGTGGGCGTTGCTTTGAGCTGATCCGAGCAGAGATATGGCTTGATGCTAACTATACCGTCGTCCAAGCCGACGTGGATGGCGGCCGCCTAGTATCCCAAGAAGAGTACGAGGCGTACGTAGCGAAACGGGCCTAGCGCGCGACTGCCAGGATAAAGCGGGAGCTGCGCTGCACGCCGCAGTCCCCGCTTCTGTGTTTCCTTGTGGACGATGCGTCCAGCTAGCAGCGTGGGCTCAGCCCCCCGCCTCATGCGTCAGGATGATCGCCTGCGCGATTTCTTTCATCGCTTTGCGCGTGTTCATGGACATCTTCTGGATGCGACGGAAGGCCGCCGCTTCACTTAGGCCTTGCGCATCCATCAGGATGCCTTTGGCGCGATCCACGAGCTTGCGCGTCTCCAGTTGGTCCTGGAGGTCATCCACCTCCCGTTCCAGCTCTCGGAACTCGCGGAAGCGAGATAACGCGATCTCGATAGCCGGGGCGAGATCGGTTTCTTGGATGGGCTTGACCAGATAGCCAACCACACCGGCATCTTTGGCCCGCTCCACGAGATCTTTTTGGCTAAAAGCGGTGAGCAAGACCACCGGCGCGATGCGTTCCCCGGTGAGGATGCGCGCGGCCTCGATGCCGTCCATATCCGGCATCTTGATGTCCATGAGGACCACGTCCGGCCGCAGCTCGCGCGCCAGATTGACCGCGCTGCGGCCATCTCCGGCCTCGCCTACTACTAGATAGCCGAGGTTCCCTAGCATCTCACGGAGATCCATGCAGATGATCGACTCGTCGTCCGCAATAACTACACGAATACGCTCCACAGTTCAGCCTCCTCCTACCACTGCCTTGCTAAAGCGGACCACGGCTCGCGTATGCTCGCCGCGTTCCAACACGAACTCCCCTCGAAGGTCTCGCTCCACCATACTTTGCACAATGCTCAGCCCGAGATTGGCGTTGCCGTCTAACGTGAATCCCGTCGGCAGCCCTTGTCCATCATCCGTTACCGTAATCCCGACGGCGTTTCCGTGATCCTCCAACCTGACCCACACGCGCCCACTGGATCGGGTTCCGATGCCGTGCTCGATGGCATTCTGCACCAACTCGTTGATCACGAGTGAGCACTGGGTGGCGCGCTCGGCCGGCAACCAGATGTCCGCCCCTTCCACGGATAGCTCGATATCCTTGGCCGGATCGATCAGCCCCTGCTGCGTCTGGTTCAGGATGCGGCGCGCCACTTCCAGAAGATTGATGTTCCCCGTTGCGTTGCGAGACAGGAACTCGTGCACCACCGCCACGCTGAGGATGCGATTGACACTGTCTTCCAGTGCGTTCCGGACCTCGTTGGATTCGCTGCGTCTCGCCTGCATCCGCATCAACGAGGCAATCACCTGCAAGTTGTTCTTGACCCGATGGTGCACCTCGCGGACAAGAGCCAGCTTGCTCTCTAGCTCCCGTCGGGTCTCGACGGCCTCGGTTGCATCATGCACTAGGATCAACACACCCCGCAGCCGAGGTGCTGACCGGCGCTTGATCCATGGAGCCGGGAGCCAGGATGGAGCCCAATCTCCGTCGTAGGCCGCCACCGGCAATGCTTTGCGCACAAGAATCCGGCCGTACTGCTCATCCGAACGCTCTAGGCAGCGTTTGGAATCAAGCACCTCCGCTACTAGGTTTTGATCAGGTGTCTCCAACTCGGGAAGCCAGCGACCGACCAAGTCGTCCCGGTAACCCAGACGACGGTAGATGCCCGCAGCCACGCCACTCGCGTAGCGCACGCGGCGATCCAACCCAACGTATAGGATTCCGTCATGTTCGCCAAACGGTGATAGCTCACAGGCACCCTCTAGATCGCCGCGCAAGACCATGGCAAAGAACATCTGCAACGCTCGGCGAAAGGCCGCTGCCCGCCGTCGATGCCGCTCAAACGCCAGCCAGTAAGAATCCTGCGCCAAGACAGCGATGATTCGCGCATTATGGCCTCGAACCCCGTGCACGAAACGGGCTACCGATGAGCCACGAACCTCCACCGTGTGGACGCGCGTTGGCTGCGGCGCTTGGCTAAACGCCTGTAACACATGCTCATACTCACCGGCGGATGCCACCATCCCGACGCGGTCTTTTTCGTATAGTGGGGTGACCGAGTGGGGCATCGCCTGCGCAACGATGCGCACGCGCCCATCTTGGCCCTGGCAGAACAGCAATAGGTCGGACCGACCCACGTCTGCCAGGATCGGCATATCGCCCACGATATGTTCTAGCAGAGCTGCGTCCTCAGCTGTGAGCTCGCACTGACCTAGGTCCGTTCCGTTTCGCATGAGGCCATTATAGCACAGGCGCCAGAGCCGAGGAAACCCGGCCAGCCCCATAGATGGTAACCCTTGCGTCTTTGCCGTGCCCCTTGTACTATCCGTAGCGTCTACGATGAGAGCATCATCGTCGCTTGGTCGTGCCTTTCCATCAGAAAGGGGTTCGCCATAGTCGCCAGCTCGATCACGACCTTCACACGACGCATCGGCCGCACGGATCGCCAGGTATCCAGGCTCTGCATCGGGGGCATCCTCATTATCAACGTCGATGAGGCCAACTCTGATGCCATTATCCGCATGGCTCTGGACGCAGGCATCAACCTGCTGGAGATGTCCCGCGCCCATGGGAACAGCAAGTCAGAGCGCAACTTTGGCCGTATCCTCAGAACACGTCGGCGCGAGGGTTTCCTGGAAGACCGGATCAGGGCACTGATGCGCCCACGCGATGCCGGCAAGATCCGCTACTTGGCCGTTAGCGGCGACGCACGTTGCCCTGACGGCGTTGTAAGCACAAGCGTTTATGCGCCTGGGAGGGTTCACGCCAAGAGTGCGTATGCTTTACATGAAGGGCAACGATGCTATGGCGCCAGGCGCTTCGGTGGGTTCCGCGAGGAGCATGCCCCATGAAACTTAGCTGTCTGCCGGTCTCGCTATTTCCGGAGATCATCAGCGGCCGCATGTCGGTTGCCGAGTGGGCAAAGCTGGCAACGGAGGTTGGTCTCGATGGGCTTGATCTGAGCGTGCTGTTCCTCCGGAGCCTCGATGCCGACTACCTCGACGGCTTGCGCGGCCAGGTAGCAAAAGCGGGTCAACGCGTGGTGATGGTGGCAACCTATCCCGACTATACTCATCCCGACCCAGAGGAGCGCGCAAGACAGATCGAGCAAGAGATCGCCTACATACGCGCGGCCGGGCGGCTGGGCGCCGCGCTCGTTCGAGCCACGGCGGGGCAGGCGCATCCCGGGCTCCACGAGGCGGATGGCATCCGCTGGGTCCTCCAAGGCCTGCAAGCATGCCTCCCCGCAGCGCGCGAGGCGGGCGTGACGCTAGCTCTTGAGAACCACAACAAGCCTGGCTCTTGGACGTACACCGACTTTGATACGCCTGCTTCGGTGTTCCTGGCCCTCGCCAAAGCCTTGCGCGGCAGCGACATCGGCATCCACTTTGATACAGCCAACCCTATTGCCGCGGGAGCGGACACTCTCGCGCTCCTGGACGAGGTGCTCGATCAAGTGGTCAGCATCCATGCGGCCGATACAGCAACACGCGGCCATCTGGAACCAACGCTCTTGGGCACGGGATTGGCCCCGCTGCCGGAGGTCTTCCACCGACTCAAAGAGACGGGATTCGACGGGTGGATCTGCATCGAGGAGGCGGCAGGCATGGGAGCAGAGGGTGTGCGTCAGGCCGTGCGCTACTGCCGTGAGACGTGGGAACGAGCCTGAGGGGAGGGGGATGAGCCACGGCAATGACCTGGTAGCCGGGTATCGCGTGCTGCGCAACGGCGCCGATGCAGCGGCCGACTAGGCCATCATCGCGGCGGACGGCAACGAGAGCACCCTGTCGGAGGTGGTAGAGGAGCGAGCGACAAAGCGTGCGGCTGGTAAGGCCGCGTCATCGCCTTTGCCCAATGAGCAAAGTGTTACTCATGTCCTGATAGAGACTGCAACCGATGTCCGGGCACATCACATACGCCGCGCTCTTGGATTCGTCGTATTTGCCGAGGACTTCTGTGGTAGGGGTGTACCTCGGCTCCGTTTGT
>CAZTMY010000233.1:0-4191 GCA_964614895.1 uncultured Anaerolineales bacterium | reverse complement strand
GACCAGCTTTGGCAGCGCTGGTTCAAGCTTCTGCTAAAGCATCTCGGCAACAACCTCGACGTGAGTGGCGCCCATGGCTGCACCGTGGCAGCGATCCTAGGTTACGATCCAGAGACGGGTACATGGGATCCCCGAGGACCGCTGACCATTGCCTCCACCAGCGAGCTTACGGTGCTGCTCGCCGGCCTGCTGTACGCACAGCAGGGCATGGGCTGGGAAGAGGCCATCACGCAAGTCCGCACCGCAGAACACCGCGCGCGAGCCGCATTGCCCCTCAAGGAGCTCGTGCGGCCAATCGGCGATGTGGCCGGCACCCTCGCTGACTGGCACGCCAAGGGAATGCGACTGGCATTAGCCACCACGGACCAGCGGGATCTCACCATGCGGTCCCTTGCTTACGTCGGCCTGGATAGCCTGTTTGATGCCATCGTCTGTGGAGACGATGGCATCCCACTCAAGCCAGCGCCCGATATGGCCTTGCAGCTATGCGCGCGCCTTTCGATTCCGCCCGGCGAGACGGTCATCATCGGCGATACCGCCGCTGACATCGCCATGGCCCAGGAAGCCGGCGCTATGGCCGCCATCGGTGTGCTCTCGGGAGCCGGCACTGCAGAGGATCTAGCCCGCTACACCGACCTCATTGTACCCGATATCCACCACGTCGAGATCCTGACAACGCCAAAGGATGAGCTTTCATGACCGAGCGCCCAGCGCCCCGCTACCGTGGATATATCCTGGACCTGGACGGTACGATCTATCTGAGCGACCATCTGATCCCCGGGGCCAAGGCAGCCGTCGCTTGGCTACGTCAGCACGGCCGGCGGGTCGTGTTCCTCTCCAACAAGCCGTTAGAGCCACGCTCGCACTATGCCGCCAAGCTCAGGCGCCTCGGGATACCAGCCCAGACGGAAGACGTCATCAACTCGACCGAGTCGCTGCTGCACTACCTCGAGCAACACCACACGGGGGCAACGCTCTGGGTCATCGGCGAGCCGTTGCTTCTGGAAGAGTTTCGGAAAGCAGGATTCTCGCTCTCGGATGACCCGGCAGCCATCGAGATCGTGGTCGCGGCCTTTGATCGCACGCTGGACTATCACAAGCTCAACACGGCGCATCAGGCCCTGGTAAGAGGGGCCAGGTTCTATGCCACCAACGCTGACCGCACTTGTCCCGTTGCTGGCGGCGAGCTGCCAGACTGTGCCGGGGTCATCGCGTTCCTGGAAGCTACCACAGGCCGGAAGGTAGAGCTTGTCGCGGGCAAGCCGTCCGCGCATATCCTCCAAGCGGCTATCGACCGTCTGGGCGTGCCTCGCAGTGATTGCTTGATGGTAGGGGATCGGCTGGCAACCGACATGCGCATGGGGATCGAGAACGGCCTGGACACGGCGTTGGTACTCAGCGGCGTCACCAGCGACGATGCCTTGGCCCAGAGCTCGCTGCAGCCTACCTACGTACTCCGCTCGGTAGCAGAACTCCCCTGAGCCGGCCGCAGCGTGGCAAACCGATAGACGTCCACCGCCCGAAATCCCAAAGCTCTGTAGGCGCGCTGTGCTGCGTCGTTCTCTTTGCGAACGGTCAGCGCCACGAGAGGCTTGGTGCGGAACGCGTCTTCCACAAGCGCCGAGACCACACTCTTGGCATAGCCACGTCGACGCCAACCGCGACGTGTGTACACTGCCGCCGCTACGGATAGCTGGGGAATGTCAACCTCCACGGCAGCCATAGAGACTACCTCACCGTCTTCCTCAGCGAGGTAGGCGCCATCCTCGACATACCGACTTGCGATCCGTCTGGCCCACCGCGGTGAGATTATGTGCCGTGGAATGCAAAAGTACTCCGCCTCAAAGCTGGTCCGCAGCTCTGCCACAACCCCAAGATCCCTTGAAGTAGCCCGTCGCACCTGTCCCTGATGAAAGGGTACAAACGCGTCTGGGTTCACCTGACACAGCGTCTCACACTCATCCTCGACTGGCCACAAACCGCGCGCCTGAAGCGGCCCCAGGAGTTGGCCCACAACGTCAGCTAGGCCCGAGATCAAGCGAACACGCCGAGAGACCATGTCGTTGACTATGGCGGGGACCACCCGCCCATCCACCAGATGCGGCAGACAACGACCCTCACGGGCAAAGCCACACACGCCTCTGACCTCGCCGTCGATGTCATACGACAAGACGTCGGGGCGACGCGCACAAAGCCGACGTTCAGCATGGGCAAGCTCGCCCAGCAAGAACATGGTGCCAAGCAGATGACGCTCCAGATAGGCCATGGGTTCGCGCATGTCGCCGCCCACGCATTGATGGAGCCAAAGATACCGCACCCAAGCGCCCGACGCTTGGAAAGAACTCTCAGAGCAGCTACAATAAGATCAGAGCCTGCAATAGGCAAAGCGGCGAGCTCGTGAGCCCGCCGCCGCAGACCTTGGAGCAACTAGGCCGGGGTCCAGCTCTCGCAAGTCATGGCATCAGGGCAGCGCTCGCACCGCCGCTTGATAGCATCGCCCGAGAGAAGGCGCACGTTCACCGTGTCGGGGAGGTTCTTGGTGCAATAGCCATGGCCCTCGACCATCGCATAGTAAACGCAATCAGTACAACGCTGGCTTTTCTTGCCCCGTTTCTTGTTGAACAGACCCATCCTATCTCTCCTGATTCTGCAAAAGCGGGCAAGCTACAACTAGCATGCCTCCTGACGTTGAAACTCGGCAAAGTATATGAGCGACCATCTGATCCGTCAAAACGCGTCTCTGCACGCACATTGCCACCACCGAGGAAGGCCCATGCACGCTCGGGCAGCCGTACTAACTCGCTTTGGCAAACCTCTCGAGATCCAAGAGATCCCCCTGCCAGCCCTCGATGAGGGAGAGGTGCTGGTATCCATCGAAGCCGCCGGCGTGTGCGGTTCGGATGTGCACATGTGGCGTGGGAAGGACCCACGTACACCGCTCCCTATGGTGCTGGGCCACGAGGGCGTCGGCCGAATTGTGGAATTAGCTGCCCCTCGGGCCGATGTCAACGGTTCGCCGCTGGCGCCAGGCATGCGTATCCTCTGGGAACGCGGTGTGACGTGCGGCACCTGTCACTATTGCGCGGTCGCGCACCAACCGGGATTATGCCCGCATCGGTGGGTCTATGGCATCCATCGGAGCCTGCGCGATAGCCGGGGGCCCGGTGGCTGCTATAGCACGCACCTCATCCTGGATCGTCGCACACCAATGTGGCATCTACCCGAGGATGACGACCCTGCCGCCTATGTGGCGGCGGGATGTTCCGGCGCCACAGCGGCACATGCCGTAGAGGCCGCGGGCATACGCCCCGGGCAGACGGTCGTGGTTCTGGGCCCTGGTCCCCTGGGCGCGTATGCGGCGGCTCTGGCCCGACGCGCTGGCGCGGACCATGTGATCGTGACCGGTGGAACGCCACAACGCTTGGATTTCTGCGCCCAAGTCGGCGCCACCACCACGCTCAACCGACACGAGATTGAGCCCGCAGCGCGTCGTGATCACGTGCTCGCTCTTTCGCATGGCAGAGGCGCTGACGTCGTCATCGAGGCCTCGGGGAGCATCGCCGCGGCGCACGAAGCCCTGAACCTGGTGGCCCCAGGCGGCATAGTGGCCCTGGCTGGCTTTGGGACGCCCGTGGGGTCGATGGACCTGCTACCCTTTGAGACGTTGGTCCGCAAGAACGTTCGGCTGCAAGGCGTGTGGGTCAGCGACGCGCGGCACACCGAAACCGCACTGTCGCTGGTGCGAGGCAACCCCCTACTCTTTGGCAGTTTGGTTACACATCGCCTTCCGCTAGAACAGGCCACGCGAGCGCTGCGGCTGGTCGAGCAGCGCGTCGCTGCCAAAGCTGTCATCCTACCACCGAGCAACAGCTAGCGGGTGCGCGAACATATCTTGACGATCGTTGTGAACCGATCCAGACTTGACATATGGACGATATCCGAGAGCGATTGAAACTGCGATTAGCCAGCCTACCGGAGAGTCCGGGCGTCTACCTGATGCGCGACGCCAACGGTAAGATTATCTATGTGGGCAAGGCGCTCGTCCTGCGAAACCGCGTACGCTCCTACTTTGGCGAGACCGCCCTTCGTGACGCCAAGACCGCGCGCCTAGTAGGCGACATCGCCGACATCGAGTGGATCGTCACCGAAAGCGAGCTCGAGGCCCTAATTCTCGAGGCCCAGCTTATCAAG
>CAZTMY010000232.1:0-4194 GCA_964614895.1 uncultured Anaerolineales bacterium | reverse complement strand
CCCTGCTGGCGGCAGCTACCGGAACGCCCAGAGCACCGTTTGTGTGGTTGCTCGCCTTCCCATCGCTGGCACTCCTCGGGGTTAGCACCGTGCGCATACAGTTGCCGATCTCCTGGCAGCGAGGGCTTGCCGCTCTGATGCTGATCCCACTCGCCATCACGGCATGGTCGGCTCCTCATGCGTACATCGCCCCGTCTTACTTTCCTCCTGCCCCGATCACGCTGGCGGACGTTCCGCTGGACATCCGGGATGTTGCTCTCTCGTTCGACAATAGCCTTCTCCTACTCGGGTACCAGGCCCCCCTTGAGGCCGATGCCAAAAGCGGCGCATTCGATATTACGCTGTACTGGCTGTGCACCGATCAGCCAGAGCACGACTATGTCCAGAGCTTGTCAGCGATTAGCCCCGATGGCGAGGTCCTAGGCCACATCGAGACGCTTCCCGCCAACGGCACCTATCCGACCACCCTGTGGCAACCCGCAGAGGTGATCGTAGAGCGTTATCGCCTGACGCTAGAGCAGACCACCGCCCAACCAGTGGCGGCCTCCCTTCGCATCGCGGTGCGCCGACTCGAGGACGGCACCTCCGCCACAGCGATAGATAGCCATGGCAACGATCTCGGGACGAGTGCATCCATCGGCCAGATTCGGGTCCCACCCGGCCAGGCGCTTTCCTGGGAGCCCGAACATACGCAGGATACGTCGTTCAGCAAACTGGTGACGCTGGCCGGCTATGATGTCTATCCCGACCAACCTGACGCCGGCCGACTCTGGAACGTGACACTGTATTGGTACGTGAACCATCTAGTCGTCGGTGACTGGAATGTGTTCGTCCATCTGGTGGATGCTCAGGGCAATCTGATCGCTCAAGGGGACGGCCAACCGCTCGGCGGCTCGCTGCCGACGTCCTTCTGGCGCCCTGGAGACCGGCTCGCGGATCTGCACGTGCTGGCCGTTCCCAGTGAGCTGCCCCAGGGGCCCCTTTATTTGCGTGTCGGCTTCTACCAACTGGAGACGGGCGAGCGATTGCCGGTGACAAAACCGCCCGATCCGGCTGACCCGAGCTATGCTCAGATCGGTCCGTTTGCGCTCGACACGGGAGATGCGGGCCCATGATCGCACGGAGGCGCACGACCTCAGCGATGCGCCGCTGGCGTGGCATCGCCCTGGTAGTCATCGTGTATCTGGGGCTAGCCGCATGGTACAGCTTGGTGATACCCCCTTTTGAGAGCCCCGACGAGCTGCATCACATGGGCTACGTGGTGCATCTGGTGCGCGAGGGCGCCCTGCCAATCCAGCGGCCGGGGGAGACCAGCCTGTTTGCGCAAGAGGGGAGCCAGCCTCCGCTCTACTACCTCATAGCGGCGACGCTAGTGAGCGGTGTGGACCTCACGGATTGGGCCGAAATGACCGTCCCCAACCCCTATGTCCGCATGGGGCTGCCGTCAGCTATTGAGAATCGTAACCTAGTAATGCATCCGCCCGAGGGGACGCCTCTGCGCGGGAGCATCCTGGCCCTCCACATGGTGCGTTGGCTCTCCATCCTGATGGGCATGGCGACCGTGCTGAGCACCTATCAGCTCGTGCAACAGCTCTTGACCGGCCGAACCACGCTGGCACTAGCGGCCGCCGCGACGACTGCCTTCACGCCCATGTTCGTCTTTGTGAGCGCCAGCGCCAACAACGACAACCTCATCATCCTTCTCGCGAGTCTGACGCTGGTGGCACTGGCACGCACGTACGCCCAGGGAGTTAGCATCTCACGTCTGTTGGCGCTGGGAACCCTGTGCGGTGCCGCGCTCCTCACCAAACTGAGCGGCATCACGCTACTGGCGTTGGTGCTGGCGGCTCTCTTGGCGTTCACGTGGCGTGAGACGGCCGGCGTGCCCACCGTCGCCACGCCCTCAGAGATGTGCGTCCCTCTCAGGGCGTCGACCGTCTTTACGGCGCTCCGACGATGGCTGACGAGAGCCGCCTTGCTGTTGGCCCCCACGCTGGTCATTGCCGCCTGGTGGTACGTGCGCAACCTACGCCTCTATAGCGAGCTTACCGGCGTCAAGACGATGCTCGCCATCTTTGGCACGCGGACGACTGTCCCAAACCTGGCACAACTGCTCGGCGAGCTCCGTGGCTTTTTCATGAGCTACTGGGGCATCTTTGGCATTTTCAACGTGCTGATGCAGCCCCAAGTCCTGTACCCGGCCCTGTTGGGCATCGGAGCGGTAGGTCTATTAGGAGCCATCGCCCAGTTGGTCAGAGCCTGGCAGCAGAAGCGGCGCTTGCCGTGGATCAGCATTGGCGTTGTTGCGGCTTGGCCGATCGCCCTGGCGGTGTCGCTCCTTCGCTGGACGAGCATGACCTATGCCTCACAAGGGCGTCTAGTTTTCCCCGCCATCTCGGTGCTGAGCTTGGCTTTGGCGGGCGGGATCGCGGTCTGGTTCCGTGGGCGCGGACGTATCGTCGCTTACGCCGGCTTGCCAGCGCTGTTGCTCGTGATCACCTTTATACAGCCATGGGCGTCCATCATGCCAGCCTATGCCCCCCCAGAGTCCCTCCGTCCAGAGCAGATTCCATCTGAAGCGCAGCCCGTTCACGCCCAGTTCAGCTCGTTGGAGCTGCTGGCCGCTCAGATCGCCCCCGAACGAGTCTCGCCCGGCGGGCGCCTTCTAGTCACCTTGTACTGGCAAGCTCATGCGACCCAGGACCAGGATCTCACCTTGTATATCCACGTGTTCGGCCGTGACGGTGCCAAGATCGGCCAGCGCGACTCGTTCCACGGCGGTGGAGCCTACCCAACGAGTTACTGGAAGCCTGGCCAGATCGTCCACGGCACCTACGCCGTCGACATCGCCCACGACGCGGCCGGACCCACGGCCGCCGAGATCGTCGTCGGCGTCTACGATCGTCATACCATGGCGCCCATCACGGCGGTTGATCCCGCGGGCAATCCCGTGGGAAAGCTGGTTGTGGGTCGGGTCAAGATCGCTGCCGAGACCTCGCCGGCCACGCCTCAATGGCCAGCCGACGCCGTATTTGGGGGCGCGATCGCCTTGCGCGGCTACGACCTGGACTGGCAGAGCCGGGACGGCACCGGGCCGCTCACTATCACGCTGCACTGGGAAGTCATCGCGCCCGTCACGCGCGATCTGACAGTCTTTATCCACTTGGTGGACGCCCAAGACCACATCCTGGGCCAAGGCGATGGTCCCCCATGCCGCGGCCAGTATCCGACGAGCTACTGGCAGGCTGGCGAATGGCTTCAGGACGAGCACCTCATTGCCGTGACAAGCGAACCCGGCGACATCAGCGACGCGCGCATCCTGGTAGGCTTCTATGATCCAGGCACCGGTGAACGCCTGCCCGTCACCGCTCCGCACGGCCAATCGATGGGCGATTACCTCATTATCTCGCCAAGCCCGAACACTTGGCCGATCTCTTGGCGCAGCCACAAGGCTCAGGACCCGTGTCCACCCAAAGGCAAATGTTACCGAAGCCCATCCATCCCCTCAAGAGATCATGTTACCTAACAGCCGGCGGGCACAGGTTGTAGTAGAGCTATAACTGTTCGTACAGACGATTCATCGCATTCACCTGCGCGACGGTATCGAGCCGTTCTTGGCCAAACATCTTGCGGATCAGGAAGCCGTGCTTCTGTTCCCCGAAGCGGTTGTCGTCGCTCTGGTATGGGCGACTCTGACCACTTGAGCTGGGTACCGCTTGGCGCCAGAAGCGCGGCAGACGATGGTTTAGAGACTCGCTGCCGTTATCGGGATGGAGCTGCCGAATCGGGAAGGGGATGCGGTCCACGATACGAGCACAACCATCGGCGACCACCCACTGGCTCTTGCCCAGCACGGCCAGCCAATCTGGGTTGCCGACCAGCCGTTCCGCACAGGGATAGTCAAAGCTCCGCAGGCGCTCCTGAACACGTGCTGGACATCCGCACCATAGGTCTTGCCACGTTCCCGCTGGCGTTTCTGCCGCTCCAGATCGGGGCTATTCAGCAGCCGGATCAGGCTCTTGCGATGCATCTGCGTCACCTGTTCCATCTCGTCCAGCAGGATGCCCCTCTCGGATCGAGACGCCAGCCGATACCTCGCTCTCATCCTTCGCAAATACTCACGTCGGGCCTCAAGTGACATCTGTTTACCCACCATGTGACTCCCCCGGTCACATTATCAATTGGGGGAATCAT
>CAZTMY010000231.1:0-4220 GCA_964614895.1 uncultured Anaerolineales bacterium | reverse complement strand
TCGGTGATAGACACCACCGGCGCCGGTGATACGTTCGACGGCGGTTTTGTGGCGGCGTGGCTGCGTGGCGAGCCGTTGCGACGCTGCCTGGAGGTCGCTTCCGCCTGCGGGGCGCTCACGTCGACGGTGGCTGGCGGGTTCCACGGGCAACCTACCTGGGACGAGGCGCTGGCGTTGGTGCGGGGCCAGGCGAGCAAGCAACAGATGGCAACGCCCGAGGGCTAAGCGTACCAGCCCTCTTTCAAGCACGCGGCGTACATAGCGGCCAGGTTGTCGGGGGGAGTGCGCGGCGGGAGGTTGTTTCCCTCGCGCAGCACAAAGCGCCCACCTTCTTTGATGCCTGAGCGCAGGATCTCGCAGGTGCGGTCATAGACTTGCCGCGGCGTGCCGTGGAGCAGCGTGGCCACCTCGGGTCCCCCTAGGATCTCCACGTCAGGCCCCAGTTCCTCTCGTAGCGCGCGGAAATCCACCGGGAAGCCCGTGTCAAAGCTGGTGACGCCCAGCTCGCGATGGATGATGCCGAAATGGCGCGTGGCGTCGCCGCAGAGGTGGATGCCCCGTCTCTGCCCTGGTATCTCGGCCTCCTGGTAGAAACGTTGGTGGTGTGGCAACACCTGGCCTTGGTACGTCCGTGTGCTGATGAGCTGGATGGCGTCGTCGGCCAAGCCGGCGGCGAGCTCGGGAGCATCCCAGTAGTCGCGTAGGGCGCGCACGCGGTTGATAGCCGCCTGGGTGATAAAAGCCATCAACTGATCGGCGTACTCGGGGTCGGTGGCCAAGTCTAGCAGCATATCCTGACCTCGCAGCGAGACGGCGACGGTGAGGGGGCCATCGGTGCCGGTGGGGGCATAGTTGGCGACCTCGATAGGTCGGCCGTGGAAGGTGCGCCGGGCGGCCAGCTCTTGCATGCGGTGGCAGAGGTCCAGCGAGTCTCGGAAGAAACCTTTGGTCAACGGCGCGCTGATGTCGCGCTCGAACACGGCATGCTTGTTATCGTCGGTCAGCCAGGGGACAGCGTCGGGTACCTGGCCTGGCCGGTGGACCACTGGTGAGCCAAGGTAGGCGGCCTCGTACACGTTCTGGCGATCTACGTGGACGACCCATCGCTCTGGCAGACCTACGGGATCGTCGGTGTAGCGATGCACCACCGTAGCGCGATAGTGGGCATGCTGCAGCCCAATCTCAAGCATGTTCTCAGCGTCGTCAAAGTATTCCTCGAAGGAGATACCCTTGGGGTTGAGGGCCGGATCCAGCAGGATGATGCGTGGGTTGGTGGCCAGCAGCACCGGCACCCGGATGGGCTGGCCAGCTCGGTAGGCTTCCCAGACGTCGTGTTTTTCCTCGTTGGAGACGGCGGGATACTGGTCCATGGCATTACTCGGCCCGGGCCAGTTCGCCCAGCAGCGCGTCGACCTCCTCGAGCTGATCGGGGATGGGGATTTGCTGCGGGCATTTATCCAGGCATTCCTGGCATTGGACGCAGGCGGAGGCGTCGGCGCCGCGAGCTACCAGGGCGCGATACTGCTCCAAGGCATAGTCCTGCAGGCCATAGACCGTGTAATAGTTGTAGAGCTCAAAGCAGCGGGCGATGTTCACGCCGTTGGGGCAGGGCATGCAGTACTGGCAGCCCGTGCAATAGAGGCGCGCCAGGTCACGGGCCTGATCCATGAGTTGGGTGATGGTGGCCACCTCGGTTTCCGAGAGGGGACCTTGCGAAGCGGCGGCGACGTTCTGATCCACCATGGCGACATTGCCCATGCCCGAGAGGGCCACATTGACGCCGGGGTGTGCCAGCACAAAGCGGAGAGCTAGGCCGGCGGCGCCGGTCTCGTCGATGGAGAGCTCGTCTTGGAGCTGTTTAGGAACGACCGCCAGCCTGCCGCCGCCTACGGGCCCCATCACAACGACGGCGAGGCCGTGATCGTGGGCGTACTGGATGGCGTCGTGATTGGACCGATCCAGGTAGTTGTATTGACAGGTCACCAGCTCAAAGATGCCCTCGTCCACCAGGCGGATCAGGTTCTTGGGCTCGTCGTGGAAGGAAAAGCCGATGTGCTCCACCAGGCCCTCATCCTTGGCAGCGAGCATATCCTGGATCCACCCTGTGCGCTCGTCGATCTCGTGCCAGTTGTCCCAGCCGATGCCGTGGAACAGGTAGAAGGTGACGCTGTCGCGATCCAGCTTGTAGAGCTGGTGCTCCAGCATGCGGCGTAGGTCGCCGGGCTTGGACATTCTGAACTTTGTGCACTTGGTGGTCAGCACGACCTCGTCACGGGGGCCGCTCCAGGTGTTGAGGGCGCGGCCGACGGCGATTTCGGATTCCTCGGCGCAGTACAAGAAAGCGGTATCGAGGTAGCGGATGCCGGCGTCCAGCGCGTGCTGGATGACGGCGATGGCGGCCTGATAGTCGAGGTACTCTTGGTCGCCGATAGTGGTCATGGGCAGGCGCATGTTGCCTAAGCCCAGCCGGGGGACCCGAAGGCCGGTGTTGCCGAGGGTGGTGGTCTTCATGTGATACCTCCTAGCTCTAACGTCGCTTGGCATCACTGCTGTACTGGCCCGGGTGCTGGGCAAGATCGCTGCGTAGCTCGCGCAGCCGGGCCCGCAAGCGTTGCAGCCGGAACAGCAGCGCTTGCGCGGCTTGGCGATCATCCTCATGGTGGATGACAAGTTCCAGCGACTCTTGTGCCGCGCCCGTCTTGGGTGGCGGCGCGATGGTGCGGACGAGGGCATCATCGGGGAGCGCGGCGGCCTCTGTGAGACGTTGCTCCACAAGGTCCAGCAGCGAATCGTCGGGATCCAGCCCTAGCTTGAGCATGATGATAGCCGCC
Organism: uncultured Anaerolineales bacterium; assembly: GCA_964614895.1. GTDB lineage: Bacteria > Chloroflexota > Anaerolineae > UBA1429 > UBA1429 > DAIRUQ01. The sequence continues at coordinate 1,389 of CAZTMY010000231.1, read as the reverse complement.
GGTCCGCCGGTGCGCCAGTCGTAGAAGGCGCAAGCCTCACGCAGGGCGGGCAGTGCCTCTGCACCCAGAGTGCGACATGCCTCTATCTGACCGCGGGCGAGATGGTAGGCCACGGCGAGGGCTGGCTCTTGCGGAATGGCTCCCACTCGCTCCAGCGTCTCGGCCGCAGCGCGGCGAACGCGGGCGTCCGGCTGGGTAAGGGCGGCGATGATGCGTGCGGTTAGGCTTTCGTCGTGGCGAGCCAAGGCTGCCAGGCCGGCGATGGCGCGTCCCTGCAGACGCTCGTCCTGGGCGCCCAGGTCAACCAGGAGCTGGTTGGCGACATCGGGCAGCAGGTCGATGACCAGCGTAGCTAGCTCGGGCGGAATGGCGGCATCGAGGGATGCGCGGAGCCGCTCGTGGACGGACTCAGGGCGGCGGGCCGCTCGGACGCGCAGGGCGCCAGCGGCGGCGCGGCGGACAGCGGGCGTCGGATCCTCGCGGAGGGCTTGGAGCATTGAATCCAGGGCGGCGTCAGTGTCCACGCGGGCGGCTGCGAGGACGAGGTCAATGCGGGTGCCGGTGCGTAGCTCGGCGGCGGCGGGATCCTGGTGGGCGGCGCGGATCTCGGCGTCCAGGCGGCGGTGGATGGCCAACGCGGCACTCTCACCGAGGTCGGCCAGGGCGGCGCCGGCCGCGCGGCGGACGTCGGGGGCAGGATCGCGGGCGAGGGCTTCGACGAGGGCCTCGGCGGCCTCGAGGGGGCCAGCTTTGCCTTCGGGCTCTCGCGCGGACTGGGCCGCGCGGCGGATCAACCGCAGCCGGGACGCCACGTCGCCCTGCGGTTGGTCCTGGGCGGTGGCGGCGTCGGCTACGGCGGCGCGCAGGGCATGGGCCGACGTAGGAGGCGCGGTTTCGGCTTGTTCCTCTGCCTCTGTGGCTTGGCCCTGCTGGTCAGACGGCGGCTTGGTGACTCTCTCCTCTGGGGGGATGATGGCAGGAAGGTCGGGCGGTGACGTCGGGCGTTGTTCATCGGTGGAGGGCGCTGCATGCGACGCCGTGGGTGTGTCATGGCCCAGGTCAGCGAGAAGAGCGCGCAGGCGGCTCGCCTGGGGGGGCGGGGCTTCGAGCAGGCGGCGTTGCAGCACTCTGACGGCGGTATCGCCCAGGAGACGAAAGGCCGCCGCCAAGGTGTTGTGTTGCAGAGGAAGGGCGCCGCAGGCCATAGCGACCAGGGTGGAAAGGACCTGAGCAAGAGCATCCCGTGCGTGGTCATCGGCGTGTTCGATGTGGACGAGGATGCTCGCGCCGATGCGGGCAAGCTGTGGGACGATGACCTCGGCGGTGGTGGCGTCGAGTGCCAGCAGGAGAGGTGCGACGGCCTCTGGTCGGTCTAGGATGGGCGCGTCG
>CAZTMY010000230.1:0-4302 GCA_964614895.1 uncultured Anaerolineales bacterium | reverse complement strand
GTCCGCGAACAGGGTCCGCTGGCCATAGCGCTTGGCGATGCTGTCCAGTCGCACTACCTCCTGGCCACAGGGCGGCGTCTCGACGAATTCCAGCTTCATCTGCCAGGTCTGGCGGGGCTTTTCGACGCGCTCTTGGTCGGAGAGCATGCGCTCGATGCGTCGGCGACGTACCACTGCCTGGCGAGCTACCTTTTTGGCGATCTTGCGGTAGTGGTAGTGGATAGTCTCGTGCTCCACTTTGCGGGCTTGGCCCTCCAAGCCGCGGACTGCGCTCTCGAGTCGGATGATGCGCTCCTGTTGCTCGCGGTAGGCCTGCTCCTGGGCAGCGCGTTCGCGAGCCTTGGCTTGTGCATACTCTGTATAATTGCCGGCATACTTGCGTACGGTATGGGTGGCAGGGTCCATCTCGAGGATGCGGGTGACCGTGCGGTCCAGGAACGTCCGGTCGTGAGAGACGACAAGGATCGCGCCCTGGTGGGCTTCCAGGTAGCGCTCTAACCACTCGAGGCCGTCGATGTCCAGGTGGTTGGTGGGTTCGTCCAACAGGAGGATGTCGGGCCGCTGGAGGAGGAGGCGTGCCAGGCCGAGGCGAGTTTGCTCACCGCCGCTAAGGATGGCGATGGGCGCGTTGGCATCGAGGTGAGTGAGGTTCAGGCCCGTCAGGACCTGCTCAATGCGGTGCTCGGGGAGCTGATCCGAGGCGTGCGCCAAAGCATCTACGGCTTGAGCATAGGCACGCTCCACGCGCGCGAGGTCCGCGCCCTGGGCATGAGCGAGGCGCGCAGCCAGCCCCTCCACGCGGCGAGCCAACTCGTCGAGGGAGGGCATCTCGGGGCCGGACAGAGCGTCGCGGACGCGAGCGCCATCCTCAAAAGCGGCGACCTGCGGCAGGTAGCCCACGCGGGCGTCGGAGGGTGTGCGGCGGACGCTTCCGACGTCGGCGGGTTCGGCGCCGATTAGCACGCGCAACAGCGTGGTCTTGCCGCAGCCGTTGGGTCCCACCAAGCCGACGCGATCGCCGGCGTTGAGGATCAGGTTTACGCCTTCGAAGAGCAGAACGTCACCGTAGCGCTTGGCGAGATTGGACGCGGTCAGCAACGAGCCTCCCTTGGTGGCGGATGCCTGCCCAGTCACCTTGGCGGGCCTCGGCGGTCTAGTTGGAGCGCAGCGACCGTCAGGCTGGCTCGTAGAGAGGCACGCCAAAGAGCGGCACGAGATCAGCAAAGGAGCCCAGCACCGTCACGCGCTCGGGCTGGGCGAGAGTGGCGTGCTCGTTGGTCCAGGTGTGAGCGTGTGGCACATAGATGGCATCCAGGCCGGCCTCGATAGCGGGGTTGATGTCCGACTTGGGGCTGTTGCCGACCATCCATGTGCAGCGCGGATTGAGGCCCAGCTCGCGGGCGATCTCGCGATAGACGTTAGCGTCCTTTTCCGGGACGACATACTTGCGATCAAAGAGTGGGCCCAGGCCAGAGCGGGCCAGCTTTTCTACCTGCGCTTGCTCGTCGCCCTTGGTGACAAGAACCAGGTACGATGTGGGACGTAGGGCCAGCAAGGTCTCGCGGACGCCGTCCAGCAGCACCATGGGGGGGCGGCGAATAGGTTCGGCGATGCGCCGCGCCGAGTCCAGATGGTCTGGCGTGGGCTCAACGCCGGCCTCACGTAGGAGCGACTCGGTGGCACGTACGACCGCGGCAACATAGCCCTCCGGGCCGTAACCGAGCTCGCGGACCGTGTCGCGCTCGATCCGGTCCAACGTCTCCTGCGCTTGGGCAGGCTCTATACCGAAGGGGCAAAGATAAGCGTGCAGCCGAGACGTGCATCGCAGGTAAAAGATGTTGTTCTCCCAAAGCGTGTCATCGGCATCGATGAGCAGTGTGCGCTCAATGCGGCGATGGGGATCAGAAATCATAGGGGCTTGCTCGCATTCTAGATATGAGCTATTTCGCAGCCAGAATAGATTCTAGCAAGAGGACGCGGGCTGGTCAAAGTGGCGAGCAGGGCCGGTCGAGCGCTTTGAGCGGGCGGGTATGGCGGGTAGAATGGGGCGCACTGTCGCGCGCCAGGAGGCGCTAGGATAAAGGTTGGAGAGGTATGGAGATTGCCTGGTTGCATTTAGCGGCGGTGCTGGGAGCGGGGCTAGTGGCCGGCTTTGTGAATACCATGGCTGGCGGCGGCTCGTTCATCACGTTGGTAGCGCTGGATATAGTGGGCCTTTCCGCAGCGACGGCTAACGGCACCAACCGCATCGCCGTGGAGATTCAGAGCATTATGGGCGTGCTGGGCTTCAAGAGCAAAGGCATGTCCGATTGGAAGCTCAGCCTGCAGTTTGCGCTGCCAGCTCTCGTGGGCGCCGTTGTGGGCGCGCGTCTGGTGATCGACTTGCCCGAGGCGACCTTTGATCGGATCCTGGCCGTGGCCATGCTGCTGATGCTGGTCGTGTTGATCGTCAACCCCAAGCGCTGGCTCCGCGAGCGCCACGTGGAGATGACCTGGAGGCGGCGTCTGGTGGCCTATGCGACCTTTTTTGCGGTGGGTATCTATGGGGGCGCCATCCAGGCGGGCGTTGGGTTCCTGCTGATGGCTTCGCTGGTGGCAGTGGGTGGCATGGCTCTGGTGCGCTGCAACAGCCACAAGGCGTTCATCGTGGCGGTTTACACACTGGCGGCCATTGTCATGTTTGCTGTGAATGGCCACATCCATTTGGGGTATGGCTTGCTTCTGGGCTTGGCCGAGGGCGTGGGCGCGTGGATCGCAAGCCGGCTATCGGTGGACAAGGGCGAGAAGGTGGTTCGCCCGGTGCTGATGCTCATGCTGGTAGTGATGGCCGTGCGTTACCTAGGGGTGATTCCTGGGTTCTAGGGAAAAGTCTCCAGATACGTTTCGCTGCGAAAGACGGGGCCATCGATGCAGACCAGCCGGTCGCCGCAGTGGCAGCTTCCACAGACGCCGATGCCGCATTTCATGATGCGTTCCAGGCTGACCCAAGCGGGCATGCCCGTGATGCGGGCCTCGCGGGCGACGGCCTGGAGCATGGGCTCCGGGCCGCAGGCATAGATGGCGTCGGCATGGGGCCAGGACGCCGCCGCTGCGTCCAGCGTCGTGCCGTGGATGCCCGCCGAGCCGTCGTCGGTGGCTAGGGTCACAGAGCAACCCAGCTCCTGGTAGCGCCAGGCGAGCATGAGCCCACCCGACGAACGGGCGCCGACGATGACGGTTACCTCGGTGCCTTGGGCGCGAAACCGCTTGGCCAACAGCGCCAGCGCCGCCGCGCCGCAGCCGCCAGCCAGCAACAGCGGGCGTTCGCCGACGAGGCCAAAGCCGTGGCCATAGGGTCCGCGCAGCCAGATCCGATCTCCCACACCCAGGTGACAACACGCCTCGGTAAAGGGGCCTACCTCGGCGATGGTGAGGGCCGCCGGGACGTCATCCATCAAGCAGAGGGGCCGCTCCTCGATGCCCGGAAGCCACGCCATGACGAACTGACCCGGCTGGGCGGGCAGGGGCGCGTCCAGGATCAAGGTTACCCCGGCGGCGCCTTCAGGGCGCACGGCCGCGACCGCGTAGGGGCGGTGGACGCCCGTCTTAGGCATGGTGCGCTGCCCCTTGCAGCTCGGAGAGTGTCTCGACCCCCAGCTCGCCCATCAATGCGTGCATCTCGTCCATCACTCGTCGGAAGACCGCCTCGCCGTCGTGCTCGAGCGCCGAGCCGATCCCTATGGCAGTGGCGCCGGCCATGATCATGGCCAGGGCGTCGCGGCCGGAGGTCACCCCGCCCGTTCCCACGATAGGCGCTTTGAGCGCAGCCCACAGGTCATAGACGCAGCGCACGGCGATGGGGTGGATGGCTGGTCCCGAGACGCCGCCCACAAGATTGGCGAGCACTGGGCGTCGCGCGGCCAGGTCGATGAGCATGCCGGGGCCGAGGGTGTTGACGGCGGTAAGGCCATCGGCGCCGGCCTCCATGGCGGCCTCCCCTACGGCTACCATGTTGGGTGTGTTGGGCGAGAGCTTGACTAAGAGTGGCCCCGACCAGACGCCGCGGACGGCGCGCGTGACCTCGGCGGTGGCACGAGGGTCGTGGGCGAAGGGCTGGCCGAACTCTTCATGGACATTTGGGCAGGAGACGTTGAGTTCGATGAGATCGGGCTGCGCGGGGGCCAAGAGCTCGACGGCTGCGGCATAGCTGGCGGCGTCCCCACCAAAAACCGAGGCGATCAGCGCCACGCCCAGAGGTCGCAGCGCGGCGCGGGTCTCTTCGAGAACGTGGCGCTCCTAGATCGGAAGAGCGTCGTGTAGGGA
>CAZTMY010000229.1:0-4331 GCA_964614895.1 uncultured Anaerolineales bacterium | reverse complement strand
GCTCATCAACACAGCACGTGGCGCCGTCGTCGATTAGGTGGCGCTCTTCGATGCCCTGGCTGAAGGCCGCATCGCGGGAGCCGCGCTAGACGTGTTCGCACAGGAGCCATACCAGCCGGCACGTGCGGACAAGGACCTACGAACGCTGCCCAACGTTATCATGACGCCCCACGTAGCCAGCGCCACCCATGAGGCCTGCGCCCGCATGGCGGCCAGGGCGCTCCAGAATATCCTCTTGGCGGAGCGCGGCGCGTACGAGGAGATGGACCTCGTCAACCCGGAGGTGCTAGCACGATGAGCTCACAAGAGCGTGTCCATACCACCGCGCCGTGCCTGGGCCAGATTGCCCTCGCTGTGGTACATGCCACATGAGCTAGACTTGCGGAGAGTACACCATGCGCCGCAACCTATTTCTCAGCGGCAGGGATCTCTAGAAAGGCACCCGCGCCGTGCCCCGCTAGGTCCATTGCCTTTGCTCAGTGCTCGTTCGCATCAGGCATCATGCGTGCCCCAGCGTCTCACACGACGGACTGCAGCACGATCAGCCCATCATCTCCACCGCGTCCACAGCCACCCGATCCCCCTCAGCGACCCCCACCGCCTGGCAAGTGCCCGCCGGCAACTCGATCACATAGCGAGCGCCGCGGTGCCATCCGCCTATATGCCCTGGGGCCAAGGCGTGATCGATGCCCACCACGCGGTCTTGGCCATCCAAGTAGAGCACGTCAATGGCATAACGCATGCCGAGCATGTGGACCGAGGAGCATGGCGTGATCAGCAACCCATCGCCAGGCAAGAGCCCCCGCGTGCCCAGCAGCCCCTTCAGCCTCGGCCAAAACCGCGCCGCCACCCGTCCAGAACGAACCAAGACCAGATCACGAGAGGGCACCGTGGCCCGGAAACGCTTGAGCTTGCCATGGGGCTTGGACATGCGCATCTCTCCCTACCGCGCCTCAGGCCTAGAGGCGGCCGACGGGCGCAGCTGGAAGATCACCGCCCGCTCGTCCTCATAGACCTGCTCCCAGGCGCCCGTCGCGTTGGCCTCGACAGCCTCCACCAGATCGGGCTGCCGCTCTTTATCCAGCAGCAAGACGTTCACACCATAGGCCTGCAGGCGTTCGTACCAATCGTAGCGGGCCGCGTTGGCCGCGATATAGTCTGACCATTGCTCGGGTGGGTAGAGCTCGATGCGCGTATCCACAAACACAGGGACCTCGGGCGCCGCATAAATCAAATAGCTCCCATAAGCCTCGCTATGGAATGGGCGAACCTCCCCCGCCCGCGCCAGGCGACGCAGAGCGTCCACGGCCTCCACCGGAGTATCCTCTCCCAGGTAGGGATGTGCGGGATTGATGGCGGGATGCGGGAGATAGCCTCGCAACCAGGGGCAGGTCGCGACCACTGTTAGCGCCAGAAACCCGATCAACAGCCGGTTGAGCCACACCACGCCGCGACGCTGGGCACGCGACCGGCTAAACATGGGCGTCGCTGCTAGGGCTCGCGCCATCATCGGCGTCGTCACTAGGCCATACCAGAGCACGCCCCGCACCGCCACGAACGTGAGTCCGGCAAAGACCACCAGCAGCAACGTCTCGCGTGTGGTGGGCCGATAGCCTTGCCACAGCCATAGGCCCACCAGAAGGGCCAAATGCAGCAAGAAGACGATGCCCACGGGGTCACGGGCGCTTATCGGAGCGAACTCCATATTCAGGTTGCGCGTTACCGGGTGCCGCGCGAACCCCAGCACATAGCTGCCCATACCCAGCCCCAGGGGCGTCACCAACGTGGCCGCCACGCATAGCGTCCCCAAGATTGCCCATCGCCATGGGAAGGGCCCTTGGTGACACACCCAGCGCCAGATACGCGCTACCACGTAGATGCCCAGCGCTGCCAACCCAAATACGAACCCGCCGTGGAGGTTGGCCCAGAGCACGAATCCAAGCGGCAATGCCCACATCGCGCCGGGGACGCGGGGATCGTCCTCCTGACAGGCCGACAGCGCCGCCAGCAGGCCACCGAACAGCGGCACCGAGAGGAGCTGGGGGCGCACCTGCCAAGCGGCCGTCCCCACGATCATGCCCAACAGCGTGGCGAGAGCTGCGACGCGCATGTGTCCTCGCGTCCGCACCAAGGCGGCGCCAAACGTCAGGCCGTAGCCCAAGACGTTAAGGGCGGCACCCACCGCCACGAGCAACGCCACGCCGCCCAGGCCGTGCAGCCACGCCAAGAACACCTCGGCCAGCCACGCCTGATAGATCCAAGGCGAACCCACTTGGGTGTAGGAAAAGAGGTCCACACGAGGGATAGTACCATGGGCCAGGATCCACTCCCCAGCCCGGAGATGCCACCATAGATCGTTGGGGGGCACCGAGCCGGCCGCAAAGGCCCCCCACGCCACCGCTGCAGTCAGAGCCACCCACACATCCGACAGCGACCCAGCGAACGGCGCGTCGCCAACGCCGCCCACGACGCGAGGCTTGCCCACGCGCAAGGGGCTAGTCCCCTTCGGCGGGAGCCACGGTCGGCGAGGTAGTAACGCTGGCCTCCCCCGGCGATTCCGTCGGGACGCGCGTGGGGGCGCGCCGGTCGTACCGATCGAGGTAGATGCGATCCAGCGCGGCGTCAATCCAGTCACCGAACGCGGTAGCCCGATCCCCTACCCAGCTCTGCACCGTGCTGGCCACATCACGCGCCTGCAGGTCGCGATAGATGGGCTCTAGCGCAAAGGTGGCAGCGCCCAGCAACACGATCAACCCGACGCCGACAAGAGCTGAGATCAGCGGCCGCATGGCGCGCCTATCCACTGCTTCGAGGTCGGTGGAGGCTTCCTCCATGGATGTGCGTACCTCGCTGACGGTGGCTGGCACATTGGCTAATGCCAGAGCCGCCAGCCCCAAGAGCAATCCCGTGGTAGAGATAAGCGGGATCGGCACGGCGGCCACCCATACCAGGGCAGCCAGTCCTGCCGCAGCGATAGCACCCAGCGCAATAGCCCAAATGCCCAAACGCAGAAGCCAACGCACCGTGACATAACCCGTCGGCCATGCCAGTCGTTGCCGAAAACCGCGCCAGGCGCCGAGGAGGCCCCACGCCACGCCGACGGCCACACCAAAGGCGAGCTGGGGGAGCTCTGCGCCGGCGTAGCCCAGGCGCTTTAGCAGTTTGGGGACGCCCATGCCACGCTGGGCCAGCAAGACACCCAACGCCGCGCCAAAGACCACACCCAGAACCAGCCCCACGAGCGGCCGCCACACCCACCTGTTGATCCGGTGAGGCATGCTGACGACGCGTAGCCGCGCCGGCACCTCTAGCGGGTCTTCGGACGCGCTCGTATCGAGATAGATATGGGAAACGTGCGGCTTGCGCTGGATGCTCAGCGTCTCGCTGCTGGCCCAAACCATGAGTTCACTCTTGCCCACGAATCGGGGAGGCTCAACGCGCAACCACGGTTCCTCGGTGCGCACCGTGCCAAAGAGGTACCCTCGGCCCAGCCCCTTGCGCACGCGACAGCGCGCCACGCTCTCCTCGCCGGGCAGAACGTACCCCAGGTCTACCCGTCGTGGGCTCAGACGGAGGCGCGGCCGACGTACCAGTCCAGTGCCGATGAGGAATTGCTCGACGGCAATGCGCGGATCGGCTTCGCGCTGGTTGGTGACCTCGCGCACCAGTCTCGCCAGGTGCCTCGCTCCCTGATCGCGCAGCCAGCGTTCCAGCGTGCCGTTGCGCAAGTGATAGGCGCCGTCATCGGGGTGGCGATCCATGTGCCGCACAGCCGCCCGGATGGTCCAAACCTTGCGCCCGCTGCCAAAGATACCGCCGCTGCGAAAGACGAACGGCTCTGAGGCCTTTTGTCGCCTGGTCAGTTCCCGCTCGCCAAGAGCGCGTGCTAATTCGCGCACCTCATCCGGCTCCAGCGAGACAACACTGCCAGGGCGCCGCAAGGCGGTGATCTCCTGCCTCAGGTTGTCCAGGGTGACAACCGGCGGGTCAGTGGCGCCATAAGTTTCGATCTCGGCGTTAGGTGAGACCAAGACCAGCAGGGCATGGATGGGCACCGAGCGCCGCGGAAACTCGTCACGCATGAAATGGCGCACGGCGCGCACGCCCCGTTGAGCGCGAGGCGCGGGGTTGGGATAGCTAGTGGTGTGGCCGTCGCTATCCGTCACCTCCCAGCGCCCAGTCCGCATGGTACGAACGCGCCCCTCCCAATTGATGGTAGCTAACACATAGATGCCATGCGGCCCCACCAATAACGCATCGAGCTCCTCGCCCTGGACATGCGGCTCGGTCACCACAGCATAGTCGCTGCCAAGTACGTCCCGCAGCTCCCG
>CAZTMY010000228.1:0-4351 GCA_964614895.1 uncultured Anaerolineales bacterium | reverse complement strand
CTTTTGGTTGCCTAATACCGGCGCCAGGCCTGCTTGGCCAGGCCCGGCGCTTTGTGGTAGAATGGCGCCGTTGTCGGCATTGGGGCGTCGCCAAGCGGTAAGGCAGCGGCCTTTGGAGCCGCCATTCGGAGGTTCGAATCCTTCCGCCCCAGCTAGATGTTCTCAGGGCTCTGCTGCCTTGGTGCGTTCACGTGAGGGCCACGTCGGGTCTTTCTCGCAGTCGAGGCGAGGACGCGGCTGGCCCGTTTTCTTGGAGGCGATGCGTGGACGATCTCGTTGCTGTCATCCTCGCTGCTGGTCAGGGAACCCGTATGCGTTCTAACCACCCCAAGATACTCCACGAGGTGCTTGGGCGCCCCATGGTGCTCTGGTCGCTTGATGCCGCCCGCAACGCTGGGGCGGAACGGATAGTACTGGTCGTAGGCGTCGGCGCGGATCAAGTACGAGACACGGTGGGTGGTGCCGCTTCCTATGCTTTGCAGCGGGAGCAGCTAGGAACGGGGCACGCCACGCTCCAGGCACGGGATATCGTGAAGGGGAGCAGTCGGGCCGTGCTGGTGCTCTATGCGGATATGCCCACGCTTCGCGCCGAGACGTTGGGGGCGCTGGTGGATTTGCAGCGATCCAGCGGCGCGGCCGTGGCGATGCTGACCGTCCACTCTGAGGACTCGATGGGCTTTGGGCGCATCGTGCGTGATGCAGCCGGGCAGCCTATGGCTATCGTGGAGGAGGCCGTGGCGAGCCCCGAGGTGCTGGCGCTGACCGAGCTCAACTGCGGCATCTATTGCTTTGACGCCGCTTTCCTGTGGGAGTACCTTCCCCAAGTGAAGATCACGCAGCCCAAGGGTGAGTACTATCTGACGGATATGGTGGAACTCGCCGTGAAAGCAGGGCTGCCGGTCGTCGCACATACCATCGATGATGTCGCAGAGGTCCAAGGCATCAACACTCGCGCGCACCTAGCTCGTGCGGCGTGCATTCTGCGGGGACGGGTGAACGAACGCCTGATGAGCCAAGGAGTCACGCTGATCGATCCAGCCAGCACCTATGCCGAGCCTACGGTGACCGTGGGCCGTGACACCGTGATCCATCCCAACACGCATCTCCAAGGGCAGACGGTCATCGGTGAGGGATGCGAGATCGGCCCAAACACGATCGTGCGCGACAGCACGATTGGGGACGAATGCCGCGTGCTGGCGTCCGTCGTCGAGGAGGCGCGCATGGAGCACGGCAGCGAGATTGGCCCCTTTGGGCACCTCCGCAAGGGTGCTCATCTTGGGGAGGGTGTGCACATGGGCAACTTTGGCGAGGTCAAGAACGCGCACTTGGCCAAGGGCACCAAGATGGGGCACTTTTCCTATGTTGGGGATGCCGAGATCGGTCCCAATGTGAACATCAGCGCGGGCACGGTGACCTGCAACTATGATGGGGCGCGCAAGCATCGGACGACCGTCGGCGATGGAGCGTTCATCGGCAGCGGTACGATGCTCGTTGCGCCGGTGTCGGTGGGGAAGGGCGCGCGCATTGGGGCCGGCTCGGTAGTGACCCGCGACGTGCCCGATGATACCTTGGCTTATGGTGTGCCAGCTCGTCCTCAGCGGAAGGTCGAACACGATGATGAGGCCTAGCCCCGATCTGCGTCGTATCGAGCGCTTGCCGGAGCCTTGGCGAGATCTGATCGCAGCGGCGATGCAGGCGCGCGAGCATGCCTATGCACCTTACTCGCGCTTTGCCGTTGGAGCCGCGGTGCTGACGGAGGCTGGCCACATTGTCACCGGATGCAATGTCGAGAATGCTTCACTAGGGCTAACGGTCTGCGCCGAGCGAGTGGCGATCTGGAAGGCTGTGTCTGAGGGCGAGACGGACTTCCGCGCGCTGGCCGTTGTGACGGATGTAGGCGCTACGCCGTGTGGCGCTTGTCGCCAGGTGATGACCGAGTTCGGGACTGAGTTGCCTGTGCTGGTGGCTAATCTGACGGGAGACGTATGGGTGCTCTCGCAAGAGGAGCTACTGTCCCACGGCTTTCCGCATGAGAATTTGCGAACCTTGCTAGGGCTTTGTGGTGAGGCTGCAGAGCCTTTGGGTCAGTGAGAGGGGGAGCGATGGCAATGCGCGGCGTGGCGCGCGGCACGTATGATGAGCTCCTTTCCCAAGCGCAGGAGATACTCGCGACGCGGCCGAGTGTGGATGGGCTAGAGACCCATGCCCTGACGCGTGACGCACTAGCTGGCATGATCGATCATACCTTGCTCAAGCCAGAGGCTACACCTGCAATGGTGGATCGCCTGTGCGAGGAGGCGGCTGAACATCGGTTTGCCACTGTGTGTGTCAACTCGGTCCACGTGGCGCGTTGCGTCGCGGATCTCGCGGGAACGAGCGTGGGGGTGTGCTCTGTGGCCGGCTTTCCCCTGGGCAGCAACCTGGCTGACGTGAAGGCCTTCGAGGCGCAACGTGCTATCGAACTGGGAGCTACTGAGATCGACATCGTTATGAACTTGGGGGCGCTCAAAGCAGGCGACTATGCTCAGGTCAGCGATGACGTGGCAAAGGTGGCCGAGGTATGCGGGGCTGGCGACGCCAGGCTCAAGGTGATTCTGGAGACGTGTCTGCTTGACGATCTGGAGATAGTGGTTGCGTCCCTGTTGGCGGCGCGAGCGGGGGCGGACTATGTCAAGACGTCGACGGGGATGAGCACCGGCGGGGCGACATTAGCCGATGTTGCGCTGATGCGACACGCCGTCGGTCTCGAGGTTGGTGTCAAGGCTGCCGGTGGGATTCGCACGTATGAGCAAGCTATTGCCATGGTTGCGGCAGGTGCGAGTCGTCTGGGGGCCAGCGCGGGTGTGGCGATCCTAGCAGGCGCGCAAGCCTGAGCAGGGGGGGCGGGGTGGTATCTTTGAGCTTGGATCGGGCTCGCGAGGCGGCTATACGCGCTGAGATCTGCCAGGTGTGTGCTCTGCTCTATGAGAAGGATCTCATTGCCCCACTGGATGGCAACGTCTCGGTGAGGTGGGGTGATCAGTACCTGATCACGACTCCCGCCGGGCTGTTCAAGGGCCAACTGGCGCCCGATGACCTCGTGGTGACCGATATGGCCGGCCGGCTGGCGCCGGAAAGCGTTGCTCCCCACAATGGCCACCGTCCGTCGAGCGAGTTGCGAATGCATCTCGAGATCTATCGTCAACGCCCGGATGTGCAGGCCGTGGTGCATGCGCACCCTCCAATCACCACTGCCCTTACGGTGGCCGGAAAATCGCTGGCTGCGCCGGTGCTTCCCGAGTCGCTGGTGTACGCTGGCGTCATTGCGACTACTGCTTATGCAACGCCCAGCTCGGAGCAAGGGCCAGAGGTCGTGCGCGAACTCATCCGCGATCACGATGCGTTGGCCCTGGACCGCCATGGTGCGGTCACGGTTGGTCAGAGCGCCATGGATGCCTTTGGCAAGATGGCCAAGGTCGAGAACACGGCCTTGGTGATCTTGATCGCCCATCTTCTGGGTGAGGTGCGCGAGCTCCCCCCTGAAGAGGTGGCACTACTGGAAGGCAAGCGTCGCGAGCATCTCGCTGCGGCCAAGGCGCATGCCGAGGAGGCGCTCCGTAGGAGCCGACGACCAAGTGGTCCGTGCTGATGCCGCTGGCATGGGCGATGGATGTGGAAGACATCGTGGCGTCGATCACAGTTGAGGTGCTGAGGCGGTTAGGGCGCGTGTGACCCAACAGGGGTCGGATCGATTACGGGTCTATCAGACCGAGGCTATCGTCCTGCACCAACAGGACTATGGTGAAGCGGATCGTATTCTGCGGCTCATCACGCCCGAAGGTCGGCTGGACGTTCTGGCCAAGGGCGTGCGCCGGGCGACTAGCCACAAAGTAGGGCACTTGGGGCTCTTTACGCGCGTGCGGCTCATGCTTGCTCGCGGGAGGAGCCTCGATATTGTTACTCAGGCCGAGGCTGTCGAGAGCTATGTGGCTCTCGGACGCGATCTGATGCGTTTTGCGCATGCTTGTTATGTGGGCGAGCTGGCAGCGGCGTTCTCGCAACACCAAGAAGAGTCGCGCACGCTGTATGGCCTGCTGGCGGGAACGCTGGCGCAGCTCTCGTTCGCTGATGACTTGGAGCTCTGGACGCGCTGGTTCGAGGTGCGGTTGTTGTTGGTTTCGGGGTTCTGGCTAGAGCTCTACCAGTGTGTCATCTGTGGTGCGGAGGTGCGGCCACGCGCCAATGCATGGTCTGCCGATGAGGGCGGCATCGTCTGTTCCCGCTGTGCGCTAGAGTGTGCTGGCTTGGATATGGTGAGCTTGGCAGCGCAAAAGGTGCTCCGGTTTCTGGCCAGCCGGCCAGCGGAGGAAGT
>CAZTMY010000227.1:0-4369 GCA_964614895.1 uncultured Anaerolineales bacterium | reverse complement strand
TACGTTCCCTCTCGGCGGATCTCGCCCGACCAGCGGCTGGCTCCCAGGCGAGTATCTGACCGATACCTATGAGATCGCTATCCCGGCCGACACGCCTCCGGGGCCGGCTCACCTTATCGTCGGCATGTATCTCGCGGAAACGGGCCATCGTCTGCCAGTGTACGACATCGTTACGGGTGAGGCCGTGGGAGACGTGGTGTCTCTGCCCCCAACTTTGGAGATCGAGTAGCGGCTGCGAGCACCGGATGCAGCTCGCGCGGTTTAGCGTGCAATGCGACAGAGGTCAGCTACAATGGCACCCGTCACGTCGACGAGGTCGCTCACGCGCAGCTCGACGTTGACGCCGCGCTTTCCCGCGCTCACCAGCACGCACTCGTGATCTAGAGCCGATGTGTCCAGATACACGTCCCAGGTGCGCTGTCGGAGGGCGAGCGCGGAGATGCCTCCTACCTTGAGCCCCGTCAAGCGCTCCGCATCGCGTTGGCTCGCCATCTGGCAGCGCTTGGCCTTGCATGCCCGCGCTATCGCCTTCAGGTTCAGCTCTCGGTTGCCGGGAACCATGGCTAGGATCGGTCGGTCATCATCGGCGATCACCACAAGCGTCTTGAACACACGGGCCTCTGGTATGCCAACCGCCGCCGCTACGCCCGACGCCGACCGAATGGCTGGTGAGAACGCGTGTACCGTGTACGCGATGCCATCTCGGTCGAGCTGCCGTGTTACGTTGGTGCGTGGTTCTGTGGTATCACGTCGCTTGGCCATCATCGTTACTTCTTCTCGTTCGCTATCATCCCTCGACGTGCAGGTAGCTCACCGTGCGCATGATGTCACACTTTGGGATGCGACGCAAGACGGATGTTGCTGGCGAGAGCTACCGGTGGTTTGGTGTCGAGAGAGTCTCGCGGTATAATGCCCTCAGATTCCCCGGCACGCCCCGGTAAGCGCGTCCCGGCGAGCCCGCCCCGGCACCGTTGCCGCTGGCAAGGCAGCCTTCCCCGACGCTGGAGCTATTGCCCCGTCTCACATGAGGCTGGGCAAGAATCATCCGCTGAACCTGTCAACGGATCGCTGCATCTATTGTCCGTGACGATGGGCAGCAGTTATCTGCATCTGATGGGGCGCGGTTACCTTGGCCGTGCTTCCAGATGGCAACGAGGGGGCGAGACACAGCGCCCGCTCCGCAGGAGGAGTGCACTATGGGGAGCCCAGTAGCCAACGCTGGTAGCGATGCCCGCGATAATAGCAGAGCTACCACCATCGTCTGCAAGTTCGGCGGCACGTCCGTCGGCAGCGGCGAGCGCATCGGAAACGTGGCGCGTATCATCACAGACCTGCGGGCAGAGAGGGGGCGCCCCCCCGCCGTGGTGGTGAGCGCCATGAGCGGCGTCACCGACCGCTTGATTCAGGCTGCCACCTCTGCAGCACGCGGTGATCGGGATACGTTCGCTCAGATTCGCCAAGATCTGGCGACCAGGCACCGAGAGGCCACGCTAGCCTGTGTTGCGGATGCTAACGAGCGCGCTCAGCTTCTCGAGGCCCAAACCAACCTGCTGGATTGGCTTGAGATGCTTTGCGGCAGCATCGCTACCCTGGGCGAGCTGACGCCTCGAGGCCTGGACGTGGTATCCGGTCTGGGTGAGCGTCTCTCTGCCCGGATCACGGCTGCGGCGTTACGGTCGCTGGGCACGCCTGCGGAGGTGGTGGAGGGGACAGAGATCATCGTCACCAATGGACGCTTTGGTGCGGCCATGCCTCTGTGGGCGGAGACAACCTCTCGAGTACGGGAGCGTTTATTGCCTCTCCTGGCGCAGGGCGTCGTGCCCGTTGTGACCGGATTCATCGCGGCCACTCGCGAGGGGATCCCTACCACCCTTGGGCGTGGTGGCAGCGACTATACGGGGTCCGTGCTTGGGCGCTGCCTTCCTGCCGAGGAGGTGTGGATCTGGACGGACGTCAGTGGTGTGATGACAGCCGACCCGCGCGTCGTGCCGAATGCCGCCACGTTGCCCTCAATCACCTATGGCGAGGTCTCTGAGCTAGCCTTCTTTGGCGCCAAGGTGCTCCATCCCAAGACTATCCAACCTCTGGCGGACATGGGCATACCCGTTCGTGTCTTGAACACGTTTGCGCCGAGCGAGTCGGGTACACTGGTCTGCCAGACACCTGATGAGAGCCATCTGATCAAGGGCATCACGGCCATCCGCGAGCTGTCCATTGTGGCCGTCCAAGGGCGCGGCATGATGGGCGTACCCGGCATTGCGGGGCGCGCCTTTACAGCCGTAGCGCGCGCTGGTGTGTCCATTCTCATGATCACCCAGTCTTCGTCCGAGCAGAGCATCTGCTTTGCGATTCGGCGGGCCGATGCTCCGGAAGTGGTGGCCGCGTTGGAGGAAGAGTTCCAGCTTGAGATGATGCGCCAGGATGTGGATCGGGTTTCGGCCCAGCACGACGTAGCCATCGTGGCCGTAGTCGGTTCCGGCATGCTTGGCCGACCTGGCATCGCGTCGGAGGTTTTTAGCGCCCTGGCCGAGCGCGAGATCAATGTGATCTCCATCGCCCAGGGATCGTCCGAGTACAACTTGTCGCTGGTCGTCGCCCAAGGCGACGCCGATGACGCCGTTCGCGCCATCCATGAGCGCTTTGGCCTAGGTAAGTAGGAGGGCAACATGGCAAACACAGGTCGACGCGCGGTTCGCCGGGTGGGCATCCTGGGCGCAACTGGCGCCGTGGGGCAGCGCTTTGTGCAGTTGCTGACGACGAATCCATGGTTTGAGATCACTGCGGTGGCTGCTTCGGAGCGGTCGGTTGGCCGGCGCTATGCTGACGCCTGCAACTGGCGCATTTCGGCCGATATCCCGCCAGCCGTGGGGGATCTGATCGTGCAGCCCTGTGAGCTGCCAGGCGACGGGGAACAGCGTCTGCCTTGTGACATCCTTTTCTCCGCCCTGCCTTCCTGGGTGGCTGGTCCCGTTGAGGAGGCGATGGCCGCTGCTGGGTACGCCGTATTCAGCAACGCCAGCGCCCATCGCATGGATCCGGACGTTCCGCTGCTAATCCCTGAAGTCAATGGTGAGCATGCCGGGCTTATCTCCGTCCAGCGGGCACGTCGCGGCTGGTCGAGCGGATTGCTGGTCACCGACCCCAACTGTTCGACTGTTGGGCTGACGTTGGCCCTCAAGCCGCTGCACGATGCCTTTGGCGTTAGCCAGGTCATGGTGACGACGATGCAGGCGCTTTCCGGGGCAGGCTATCCAGGCGTTCCCGCACTCGACGCGCTGGACAATATCATCCCGTACATCGGCGGCGAGGAGGACAAGATGGCCAGGGAGCCCGCCAAGCTGCTTGGCGTGTACGATGCTGAAAGGGGGCAGGTCACGCCCGCAGATATTGCCATTAGCGCTGCCTGTAATCGCGTGGCCACCCGTTATGGGCACCTGGAGGTCGTCTCGGTCAAGCTGGAGACCGCCGCAACTGCGGAGGATCTCATTGCCGCTTGGGAGGGATTTGCGAGCGAGCCGGCCGCGTTGGGCTGTCCGTCGGCCGTGGACCCAACCATCGTCGTTCGCCCGGAGCCTGATCGCCCTCAGACCTACCTCGATCGCGATACCGGGCGAGGCATGGTCGTCACTATCGGCCGGGTGCGGCCTTGCTCTGTGTTGGATTGGAAGTTCGTGGTGCTCGCGCACAATACGATCAGAGGCGCGGCCGGCGGCTCTATTCTGAATGCCGAGTACTTGATTGCCAAAGGGATGCTGTCGTGATCAAAACCAACCTAGCTGCCGTACTGGACGACCGCGTGGCCTACCGCAATCTGGAGCCTATCATGCCCGATCTTGGCGGTCTACGGGCGGCGTGGGAGGAGATTGGGCTGGATGTTTACCGCATCCCCCGCAAGACCGAGTCGGACTATGCGCGGGTGCTGCTGCACTTTGTCCAACGCGCACAGGCTTTACGAGGTCAGCCGCCAGTTGAGCGGCTGCTTTTCATCGGTGACACGCCCATGAATGACGCTCAGGCAGCGCGCAATCTTGGTGATCTACTGCCCCTGCGCGGCTTTATTGGTGCTGACCGCCTCGCAGAGCCGGCCTCGACCAAGATCGAGGGTGGCCTGATGCATTCGAATCGCTGGGTTGGCCTGGCGGCATGGCTCGATTGGCTACGAGCTCATGCCATTCCAGTGGACGAGCGTACGGCGTTGCTGCTGGACATCGACAAGACGCTGATGGGCGCGCGAGGACGGAATGATCACGTGATTGATGCGGCGCGCGTCTCTGCCATCGAAGCTACCATGCACGCAGCTCTGGGAGGCACCTACGACGAAGGGCGCTTCCGGGTGACCTACAGGCGCATCAACCAGACGGTGTTCCAT
>CAZTMY010000226.1:0-4385 GCA_964614895.1 uncultured Anaerolineales bacterium | reverse complement strand
CAAACCCCTTTCCGCGGGCACCATCGTCAAGGGACGCTATCGGGTCACCCGTCTCATCGCCGGCGGAGGCATGGCCTGGGTGTACGCCGTCCGCGAGGACCTGCCCGACGGCACCTACCGCACCTGGGCCATGAAAGAGCTTCGCCCCACTGCCACCGATCCACAGGCTTTGGAGGAATCGCGCGCCCTCTTTGAGCAAGAGGCCAACCTGCTGGTGCGCCTGCGCCATACCTACCTGCCAACGGTCTCAGCGTTCTTCCAGGAAAACGGCCGCGCCTACCTGGTAATGGAATACGTCCGCGGTGAGTCGCTAGAACGACGTCTGGAACGCGCCAACGCGCCTATCCTGGAGAACCAAGTCCTCGACTGGGCCATCCAGATCACCGAGGTGCTGCATTATCTGCACAGCCAACCGCACCCCATCATCTTTCGCGACATGAAGCCCTCCAACGTCATGGTCACGCCCGACGGCCGCATCAAGCTGATCGATTTCGGCATCGCCCGCGTGTTCAAACAAGGACAGTCCCACGACACCTATGCCATGGGCTCCGAGAACTATGCCTCGCCGGAGCAGTGGGGCGACGCCCAAACCGATGCCCGCGCCGATATCTATGGCCTCGGCGCGACCATGTACCACCTGCTGACTAACGTCCCGCCGCTGCCGCCCTTTGTGCCTGGTGAGCGCGTCCCCGTGCAGCGCTACAACCCCGCTGTCTCGCATGACACGGCCCAGGTCGTCGACCGGGCCATGGCTCATGACCGCGACGACCGCTACGCCTCGGCGCGGCACATGCAGACGGCTCTCATGGCCTGCCTGCCTCGCCACGACCGCCGTGACATGGAGGATACCCTTATACAGGCCCGCCATCCTGCGCCGGCAGGAGCCCAGATGGCCGTGCAACCCGTTCGCGCACGTGCACAAGGCGTGCAGCCCAAAGCGCCACCGCGCACCCGACGTTGTGCCGCCTGCGGCGCCGTCAACCGCCTGGGAGCGCGCTACTGCCGCGCCTGCGGCCAGGCGCTGGTCACCGTGCCGCCGCCGGTGCTCCGCCTCCAAGAACCCACCGACAGCCACTGGGAGTATCCCTTGCGTCCCGGCGATCACCGCATTGGACGCCCCGGCGGCACCCAAGCCGTGGATCTCGATCTTGACTTCTATGACCCCGAGGGGTACATCTCACGTAACCACGCGCTCATTACCGTCGAGGGACGCCGTTGCACTATCCGGGATCTCGATAGCACCAACGGCACTTTCGTCAACGACGAGCGCTTGCAGCCGCGTTCAGCGCGATCCTTGCAGCCAGGCGATATCATCCGGATGGGCCGCGTCGTGCTTCGATTCCAAAGCCAGGGAGGCTAGCTCGTATGCTGCGTCGCCGCCAACCGAGCCCCACAACCAGTCGCGTTTGTCCGGCTTGTGGCCAACCCGCACCCAGCGTCGCCGTCCGCTGTCCCTTCTGCGGGGCCGAGCTCTCACCTGCCTCGTCGGGGCCTACGGCCTCCAAGGACCGCTTTGCCACCCGTCAGTTGGCGCCACCCTCGCCGCTTCCCGTGGGCTATGTCCTGGCCGGACGCTTTCGCATCCTCGAGATCGAGAGCCAGCAAGGGGATGCCGTGACCTATCGAGCGGAGGACTCGTTCGCCTGCGCCCGATGCGGCCATATCCACGACCAGCCCGTCGCCTATTGCCAACGTTGCGGCGCCGAGATGTCCAAGCCCGCCCGGGTGCGCCTAATGGAAGGGATTAGCTCCCCATCGGAGGAGCCAGATCTCCAGGTGACCTTCCGCGGCCGGCAGTATCTGGTCACCTACGTGCGCCAGGCCCAAGCCGCCGCCGTCAAGGCCGCGGCTACCACAACGCTTCGCTGGGGCTACTGCACCGACGTCGGCCAGCAGCGTCCCCATAACGAGGATGCTGTCGCCTGCCAGGTGCACCTGGCTTCGGGACGGCAGCCGTTGGCTTTTCTGCAGATCGCGGACGGCCTCGGTGGCCAGGATGCCGGCGAGGTCGCCAGCCACATGGCCATCGATACCGTCTGGGATCTGATCCGCGACTCGGTGTGGGTCCCGTACCTGCACGGCGAGGAGCTTTCGCTTGACCAACTGGAGGACGTCCTGCACCAAGCCGTGGCTGCCGCCAACAAGGCCGTCTTTCAGGCCCGTACCCAGGAAGGCAGCACCATGAGCACGACGTTGACCGCCGCCCTGCTCCTGGGAACGGACGCCCTCATCGCTAACGTGGGCGATAGCCGCGCGTATATCCTGGATGGGAACGGCCTCCGACGCGTCACCCGCGATCATTCGCTCGTGCAGCGGCTCATCGACAACGGTCGCCTCTCCGCCGAGGCCGCGTACACGCATCCACAGCGGCACCTCATCTACCGCAGCATCGGTGACCAGCCCGAAGTGCAAGCCGATCTCTACCGTGTGGCGCTATCCTCGGGCGATCGGCTGATCCTCTGCAGCGACGGCCTGTGGGAGATGACCCGCGACGACGGCCTGGAGGAGGGCCTCCTCGCAGAGCCCGATCCGCAGCGTGCTAGCGAGCGCCTCTGCCACCTCGCCAACCTTGCCGGCGGCGAGGACAATATCTCGATCATCGTGGCCGAGCTAGTCTCGGCCGATGCCCCAAGGGAGGAGTGAACCATGACCGAACAGCTCCAACTCAACGCCACCCTCAACAAGCCCGTAGTGCCCGTCACCAACTCGCAGCAGCTCCTCTATGTGCTTATCGAAGCCCAGCCATCCGAGGTGGTAGCGCAGGTCCGCATGCAGCTTAACTTTGGCTTTGTGCTGGACCGCTCCGGCTCGATGCGGGGCAGCAAGATCGCTCGCCTCATCGAGGCCGTCGAGCTGGCCCTCTCCCGCATGCAGCAGGACGACCTAGTCTCCATCACCACATTTTCCGACAGCGCCCGGGTCATCGTGCCCACGACGCGACTCACCAGCCGTGGCAGCTTGGCCGCTCAAGTTCGACGCATACGCGCGGGGGGCGGCACCGAGATGTCTCGCGGGCTGAGCCTGGGCCTCCGCGAGGTGTACCAGCACCGCGAGCAAGACCGCATTGACCAGGTGCTGCTCATCACCGACGGCCAGACCCATGGCGACGAGCCCCAGTGCCTCAAGCTGGCCCGCGAGGCCGGCGAACACAACATCCCCATCCAGGCACTTGGCCTGGGGGACGACTGGAACGAGAATCTGCTCGACGAGATCGGCACGCTATCCGGCGGCGACGCCGACCTGGTCGAGACGGCCGACGACATCGTTCCCATCTTTACCGAGACGGTGCAGCGCTCGCAGCAGGCGGTGCTCCAGAATGGCCACCTCACCTTGCGCCTCGTAGCCGGCGTCGCGCCGCGCCAGGTCTGGCAGGTCACGCCGATGATCAGCAACCTGGGCTACACGCCCCTGGGCGAGCACGACGTCCAGGTGCCCCTTGGCGAGCTCGACGCCGTACAGGGCAAGGCCATCCTGATCGAGCTGCTCATCCCGGCGCGCCGGCCCGGACGCTACCGCCTGGCCCAGGCCGAGGTCACCTATGACATCCCGGCGCTGGGCCTGCGCAACGCTTCCGTGCGCGCACCCATCTTGGTGGACTATACGACGGACCAGAGCCTCACCACTCGCTACAACCCACGGATCATGAACATCGTAGAGCGGGTGACAGCCTTCAAGCTCCAGACACGCGCGCTCCAAGAGGCCAAGCTGGGCGACATTGCCGGGGCTACGCGCAAGCTACGCGCCGCCGCTACCCGCCTCTTGGAGCTTGGCGAGCAGGAGCTGGCGACCGCCGCCACCCAGGAGGCCGACAACCTGGAGCGCAGTGGCCATATGTCCAGCAGCGGCAGCAAAAAGCTCCGCTACCAAACGCGCAAGCTCACGCAGAAACTACCCGCCCTCCCCGATGAGGACCAGGATTCGTAAGAAGGAGACTATCATGCGCATCTGCCCCAACTGCCAAGCCGAGATCCCAGACGACGCGGTCTTTTGCGACCAGTGCGGCGCGCGCGTAGCCGGGGCGCCGACGCCCCAGCCCGAGCTGCAGCTATGCCCCCAGTGCGGCGCGCCCGTCACGCCCGGCGAGCTGTTCTGCGGGAACTGCGGCGCTCCCCTCGAGGCGCCCGCGCCCGGCACCGCCGAGACCATGGCAGCCACGCCCGAGCCGCCTCCGCCCGAGGCCTCCGACAAGGAGATGACCTGCCCGTTCTGTGGTGCCACCGTCCTACGCACCGACGACTTTTGCTTTGCCTGCGGCGCCGCGTTGAGCCGCGTGGCCAAATCGGCGGCACCCGCGCCCACCCCGCCGGAGCCAGCGGCGCCCTCCGCCCCGACCGATGAGCAGACGACACAGGCAGCGCCCGCCGCTCCGCCCGAGGTCCACGAGT
>CAZTMY010000225.1:0-4401 GCA_964614895.1 uncultured Anaerolineales bacterium | reverse complement strand
GCCTACCGGACAGTTTACGCTATGAACCGGGTGGAAGCAAGGATGCAGCTCGTGCAGTTCTACGTTAAAAGCGATGGGAACAGAAATGACGGGCTCTGGACCCCAGAAAGCTGTGACAGGATATGAATCGCCTGGTCCATCGGATCGCGCGCATGCCCAAAGTCACCCCAACGGACCACAAGGAAGATGTCTATGTGGCGATGTGCCGGCCGCTTGAGATCTTGATTGTTCGGTAACACTATCTTCTTTCTGGGTAGACACGGATCGTGCATTTGCTCACATGGTGCTAACTGCATAAAGTCGGGATGTTGCCGGTGCATGCTCCGCTTCCAGGCCTTTTGAGGCCCGGCAGTACTTGCGAATTCTTACGAATCGTTGTAACCTCTAAACAATCTATCATTTCAAGGGAGAATCGCATGCTAGAGAAGCTCTTTCATCCATCATCGGTCGCTGTCATAGGCGCCTCTTCCAACCCGGGCAAGATTGGCCACCAGGTGCTGGCCAATCTCATAGCTAGCGGCTTTGGCGGAGCGCTCTATCCCGTGAACCCCAAGGCAGACGAGATTCTGGGCCTCAAAGCCTACAGCAGTGTTACCGACATCCCAGGCCCCGTGGATCTGATCGTGGTGGTAATCCCCAACAGGTTCGTTGCGGAGGTGCTGGACGAATCAGGGCGCAAAGGTGTCAAGGCAGCCGTTATCATCACAGCAGGGTTCCGAGAGGCTGGTCCGGAAGGCGTTGCCTTGGAGCAAGAGCTTCTGCGCGTGGCCAAACGCTATGGCATTCGGCTTCTGGGCCCCAACTGCCTCGGTGTTATCGATACCCACACGCCTATGAACGCCAGCTTTGCCGCTGGTACGCCCGATCAAGGCACTATCGCCTTCATGTCCCAGTCCGGTGCCCTATGCACGGCCATTCTGGACTTTGCGCTGGCCGAGCATATCGGCTTCTCTCAGTTCGTCAGCCTCGGTAACAAGGCTGATATCGATGATGTTGCCTTGCTCGACGTGTGGGGAGACGATCCGGATACCAACGTGATCATCGCCTACGTGGAAGGCTTGACCGATGGTGCCAAGTTCATCGAGGCAGCTCGAATAGCTGCGACCCAAAAGCCTATCATTGCCGTCAAGTCTGGGCGAACGGCGTCGGGTTCCAAGGCCGTGTCGTCTCACACGGGGAGCCTGGCTGGCTCGGATGCGGCATACGATGCCGCGTTCTCGCAGGCAGGAGTGCTCCGCGCTGAGTCGGTGCAGGAGCTCTTTGACTGGTCCACGGCATTCGCCTATCAGCCGCTGATCAAGGGCAATCGCATCGGCATCGTCACCAACGCAGGCGGTCCGGGCGTCATGGCCACCGATGCGTTAGAGAGGAACGGCTTAGTGCTGGCCTCGCTCCAACCAGAGACCGAGAAGCGTCTGGCGGAGGTGCTACCTGCGGCTGCCAATATCCACAATCCCGTGGACGTCTTGGGTGATGCTCGCGCTGATCGCTATGCCGCTGCGCTGAGAGCCCTGGTGGCGGATCCTGGCGTAGACGGCGTGGTGGTCATCGTGACGCCACAGACTATCACGGAAATCGAAGATACGGCCCAAGTCCTGGTGCGCGAGAGCCAGAATGCGGACAAGCCGCTACTCGGTTGCTGGATGGGCGCCAAGGAGGCCTCGCGCGGGACGCAAATCCTGGCCAAGAACAAGGTGCCGAACTATCCCTTCCCCGAGCGCGCTGTTGCTGCGCTCGGTGCTATGTTCCGGTATCATACTTGGCGTGAGACACCAGTTACCGCTGCGGAGACCTTTGATGTGGACAAGGCTGCCGTCGCCAAGCTGCTCGATGCGGTGCGTGCCGATGGGCGTAGTGCCATCGGTGATGCCGAGGCGCAGACTATCTTGCAAGCCTATGGCTTTACGACACCCAAATCGGCGGTGGCGCCCACGCCTGACGCGGCGGTCAAGGTGTGTGAGGAAATCGGCTATCCCGTGGTGGCCAAGATCGCGTCCCCAGACATCCTACACAAGTCCGACGTCGGTGGCATAATCGTAGGCGTGAGTAGTGCTGACGAGATGCGCGAGGCGTTCGATACCTTGATCGACCGCGCCAAGCAGCACCAGCCAGACGCAACAATCTGGGGGGTGCAGGTCCAGGAGATGGTCTCCGACGCTCGTGAGGTGATCATCGGCATGAACCGTGACCCGCAATTCGGTCCTCTGGTCATGTTCGGGCTTGGTGGCATCTATGTGGAGGTTCTGAAGGACGTGACGTTCCGTGTTGCGCCCATGACGCGCACCCAGGCCGAGGAGATGGTCCGGTCCATCCGCTCCTTCAAGCTACTCACGGGCGTACGTGGGCAGGCGGCCTCCGATCTAGACGCGGTAGTGGACGCGATCCTGCGCATAGCGCAGCTCGTGACTGACTTCCCGGCGATCTCCGAGCTGGACATCAACCCTCTGCTGGTACGCAAAGAAGGCGATGGTGCCGTCGCGGTTGACATGCGGCTGGTCCTCGACTAGTATGGTGCTGTGTTCGTGGGCTGCGCTCGCCGGGGCGAGCGCGTCTAGTCGGCGATGATGCATGAAGAGCCTCTCGAACCACGAGAGGCTCTTTTCTTGCTATGACGGTAGACGTAAAGGAGCTAAGAATGACCCTGATTGAGAACATCCACGGGCGAGAGGTGCTCGATTCACGCGGTAACCCGACCGTTGAGGTTGAAGTCCTGCTCTCATGTGGTGCTGAGGGGCGAGCGGCGGTGCCCTCGGGCGCCTCAACCGGAGTCCATGAGGCAGTCGAGCTGCGGGATAGCGACAAGGATCGCTATGGCGGCAAGGGCGTGCTCAAGGCCGTTGAGAGCGTGAATGAGGTGATCGCGCCCCAGCTTATTGGCATGGATGCATTGGACCAACTGGCCATCGATGCTTTCATGCAAGAGATGGATGGCACTCCCAACAAGAGCCATCTGGGGGCGAACGCCATCCTCGGAGTTTCGCTTGCCGTGGCCAAGGCTTCGGCGGAGGCGATTGGTCTGCCACTTTACCGCTACATCGGCGGCGTCAATGCTCATGTGCTACCTGTCCCTATGATGAACATCCTGAACGGCGGCAAGCACGCCTTGAACAGCACCGATTTGCAGGAGTTCATGGTGATGCCGGTGGGTGCGCCCAGCTTTGGCGAATGTCTTCGCTGGGGCTCTGAGATTTACCATAGCCTTGCCAATGTCCTCAAGGACAAGGGGTTGAATACGAATGTGGGCGATGAGGGCGGCTTTGCCCCTTCACTGAGCTCCAACGCTATGGCCATCGAGGTGATCCTGGAAGCTATCGAGCGAGCCGGTTATCGACCCGGTGAGGACGTGTTCATCGCGCTGGATCCCGCGTCCAGCGAGATCTATGAGGACGGTAAGTATATCCTCACACGTGAAGGTCAAAAGCTGACCAGCGATGAGATGGTCACTTTCTATGTGGAGTGGGTTGACAAATATCCCATCATCTCACTCGAGGATGGCATGGCCGAGGACGACTGGGATGGCTGGGTCAAGCTGATGGAAGCTATCGGCGACAGAATACAAATAGTTGGGGACGACCTACTGGTCACCAACGTTGAGCGCATCAGTAAGGCTATCGAGCTCAAGGCTGCCAACTCGTTGCTGTGCAAGGTAAACCAGATCGGCACCATCTCCGAGGCGGTGTCTGCGGTGGACATGGCGCATCGCGCCGGTTGGTCAAGCATTGTGTCACATCGCTCGGGCGAAACCGAGGACAACACCATCGCTGACATCGCGGTGGGGCTCAACACGGGCCAGATCAAGACGGGCGCTCCGTGCCGCAGTGATCGCGTGGCCAAGTACAACCAGCTCCTTCGTATCGAGGAAGAGTTGGGCGACATTGCAGTCTATCCGCAGATGCAGGCCTTCCGCGTCAGCCGCTAGGAGCCAGCGCATCTCACGGGGCGAGAGAGTCTCTCGCCCCGTTTTGCTTGAGCGGGGTACCGGGGCTCACTAGAATGCCCCCATCACACGGCGCTGGGTAACGCGAGAGGCGGGTATGATCTCGGCTCTGGTCTGGTGGCTGGTCGTATCGCTGCTGGGCTGGACAGTCTGGCCGGCGACCAGGCGAATGTTCGCTAACTCGCCCGATCGGGGATGGGCCCTGACGCGCCTCGTCGGGTTGGTGTTGGCCAGCTATCTCTACTGGCTAGCCAGCAGTATCGGATTCGTCCCAGCCGGTCGAACGTGGGCCACGGTCGCGAGTTTGATCTGCTTGCTTGGTGGCATCGCCGCCTGGTGGTGGCTCTGGCGAGGCAACTCTCGGCCGCTAGTAGGTCTCTGGCGAGAGGTTGCCATTGCGGAAATGGTCTTTACCGCGGCATGGGTCACCTACCTCATCTTCCGCGCCGGGTTTCCCGCGATCC
>CAZTMY010000224.1:0-4406 GCA_964614895.1 uncultured Anaerolineales bacterium | reverse complement strand
CGCAGATAGCTGATGGCATCGTACAAGGCAGCGGCGCTGGGCTGGGGCGGCAACCGAAAGGCCACCCGACCGCCGGCCAGGTCGGCGGCTTGGTCATCGAGGGCACGCACGCCGGCCGCCAACCAGTCGGGGTCAGGGGTGCAGTCGGCATCGGTAAAGGCGAGGATGTCGCCCGAGGCCATGCGCAGTCCGGTGTTGCGCGCGGCATACGAGCCGGGCGTGGGTTCCACCAGAACATGGACGAGCGCCGGATGCTCTTGAGCGAACCAACGGGCGACTTGCAGGCTATCGTCGGTGGAGCCGTTGTCTATCACCAACACCTGCGTTCGTTCGCGGGGATAGGTCTGTGCGAGGAGCGCTGGCAAGAGCGTCGCAAGCCCGCTCGCATCGTTGCGAACGGGCACGATGACACTTACTGTTGGCGGTAGCCTGCCGAGATCATGGCGCATGGCGTATCCGTCCCCTAGAAGGGGAAGAGCCTCTCGGCATCCTCTTGCGTGAGGGGCGCCCCGTACTCGGAGATCTCGACCGTCTCGGCGTGGCGGACGGCGTTGCCGTGCTCCTGGCCATAGCGGGCCACCAGCTTGTCGCGGAACTGGTCGGCGCGGCGGCGGTCGCGCTCCATATAGCGTAGGCGCAGCCAGGCTAGGCGCGCGTCCTCGTCTTCCGGCACCTCATGCTCTAGGCCCATGTTGTAAGGCAGCCACTCGTACACCTGCGACGTGTGGCAGTGTAACATGGCTAGCTTGAGATCCGCCACGGGATCAATATCCACGACGACGTCGGGATCGTAGGGCCACGGTTTGGTAAAGCCGTCGTACAGGTGTCCAAAGATCGGGTTGCGTCGCAGATATGGCACCGACGCCACGTGAGGTGGCACCGTGACCATGTAGGCGGCATCGCGGACCAGCAGGCCAGTGTTGCGGTGGTCGGGGTGATAGTCGTCGGGGCGGTGGGTAATCACCAGGTCCGGCATGAACTCGCGGATGAGCCGGACGACGCGGCGTCGGTTCTCAATGCTGTGGGCCAGCTCGCCGTCGGGGTTGTCCAGCACCTGGTAGCGGATACCAGCCACTTGGGCCGATGCGGCTGCTTCGGCTTTGCGGCGCGCGGCCAGTTGCGGACCCGCGATCTGGTGATGCCCGGCGGAACCGTCGGTCATGGCTACGAACTGGACATCGAACCCGCGCTGTGCCCAGAGGCAGGCCAGTCCGCCGGCCTTTATGTCGGCGTCGTCCGGATGGGCGCCGATGACAAGAATACGTGGGGTTGTCACACTGTACTCCTTGGGATACTATGGCGGTTCACTGAAGTCAAGGTGTACACGTTCTCGCAGCGTTCGGCAAGCGCCAGCGAAGGTTGCTGGGGTAGCGCGGCGGCCGTCCCTCGCTAGGAGCTGGCGACGCAAAAGGCGATGGCGTCGCTGTCGCTGTGGCTGAGGCTGATGGCCCACTCGTTCAGGCCCAGCTCTTGGGCGCGGGCGAGGGCGCGGCCGTGGAGCTCCACCTCAGGCTTGCCGCGAGCGTCGGGCAAGATTTCCATCTCGGTCCAGGAGATGCCAAAGATGCCGGTCCCGAGTGCCTTGGAGATGGCTTCCTTGGCAGCAAAACGCACGGCTAACTCGGCAACGCGACCTTGACAGAAGGCAACCTCGGCGGGGGTGTAGATCTTGTATAGGAAGCGTTCATCATAGCGCTGCAGGGCGAGCGCGATCCGAGCTATCTCGATGATATCAACACCTGCGGCGAGCACGGTGCACACTCTTTTCCAGTGGGTGTGGGGGAGCGAGAGTTTCAGCCTTCGTCCACGGCAGTGGTGGTCGCGACGGGGATCATCTCCCCCAGGATGCGTTCCAACGCCATGGTGTGGCTGCAGACGCCCCGTTGTTGGAAGAAATGGCAGTCGCAGTTCCAGGAGCCATTGTCAAAAGCGATCTCGTGCGTGCTATTGTCGCCGCGGAAGGTCACCTGAAAAGAACGAAAGAGGATCCGACCCGGTTCAGTCGCGTAGCGCTTGGCTTTCTCGATCTTGCTGATCATGCCCGAATCCATGTCGTCCTCCTCTTTTGGGTGAGTAGATGACGCCAGGGCAAGAGCTGCCCTGGCGTCTCAACGGCGTGGCGATATCCCCTTACGCACTGCTTGTTGCATATCTACCTCATTCCCAGTATAGATAGTGGGCGTGCGCGCGTCAACCAGGGCGACGTTGGGGTGGCTACCCCACCTTCTTTGGCTTCAGCGAGCCGCGCCGCTTGACCACATAATCGCCGACCTGCCAGCCGCGATGTGCGTGGACGCGCTTGGTCTTGCCATTGGGGCATTGCAGGTAGGCATAGGTGGTGCGGTTGGTGGTGGCATAGCCGTCGTCGTCGTAGGTGGTGCTTTCCTCGGTGCGGATGTTGGTGATGCGACCCTCGTAGGTCTGGATCATGCGGAAGAACATGATCAGAGCGCTAATCCCCGCCGCCAGCGCCACGCCGTACAAGATTTCGGCCTGTTGGCCACCCAGCAAGTAGGCCGCCACGGCAATGATGATGAACACGATCCCCCAGATCAATACGTTCTGCACGGCTTTACCCACAGCGCAGCCGGTGTTGGTTTTCGGCGGGGTGGGCGACTGGTAGGTTGGGGATGCCTGCGCGCGGGCAGCCCTGGCACGGGCTGAGGCGTGGGCGCTGGTCTGGGTGGGGGAGGTGGTGCCGTCTGCGGCGGCGTCGCGGGCCGCCATGCTCCGTCCACATAGACGTGCCACTGGCCGGTGCTCTCCTGTGGCATCCAGAGGCGGCCCTGCTGGTCATAGACGCGTAACTGATTCAGCTCGGCGCGATAGTCGGCTTCTGAGAGTTGGCCTGACGCGCGTTGGGACTCGATCCATCGGAAGCGCTGCTCAGCCTGCGCAAACTCCATGCCGCGTGCTCCTTACAGCTTGGCGGCACGGCCCCACCATCGTTGCGATGGCGGAGCCGTGCCGCAGGCGGCGACACTAAATCTCGGTCTATGGCAGACCGGTGATCTCCGAGCGGATGGCCGCTGCGGCGTCGTCCAAGGCGGTTTGCGGATCTTGCCCCTCCTCAAAGACGGCTGACAACACGCCGTTCAGCTCGGACATGTATATGCCGAGGTTGCTCGTCACGGGCAACGGCGCGCCCTCGGCGATGATGGCGGCGGCGTCTTGCAGCAGCGGATCCTCGGGGCTCATGCCAACACGAGTGGGGATGTGGCGGTTGGCTGCAAACAGACTTTGCGCTCTCTCACCGATGAGGTACTGCATGAACTCCCAGGAAATCGTCTGCTTGAAATAAGTCGCGTTCTTGCTCATATAAACCGTATTCGTCTGCACAAAGCCAGCGAGCGACCCGTCCTTATAGGTGGGCCAAGGGTCAATGGCCAAGTTGTCAGCGCCGAGAGCATCCTCGAACTGGGGGATGAGCTCGCTGGTGCCGATCAGGAAACCAACCTTGCCGTCAGCAAAAGCCTTGATGGCTTCCGCTTGGTCGTTAAAGGTGGGGCTGGGATCGGCGTCCTCATAGGCAGCTAGTAGCTCCAGCCAGGCGAGGCCCTTCTCATCGGCAAAGCTAGGATCGTCGGCTTGGTCCATGAACGAGCCCCCTAGGCCAACCAGATGCGCGCCTGAGAGCAAGAACCCACGATCTAGGCGGGCGCCGGCAACATCCTCGGACGTGGCAGCTTGGGCCGCGGCGACGAGGTCATCCCAGGTGGCGGGAGCTTCGGGGACGATGGAAGTGTTACGGAACAGCACTATGCCACGCATGGTCAGCGGCAAGCCTAGCGTATCGCCGTCGCGTCGCACAAAGCTGAACGCCAGTGGGTTGACCGCATCCCAGAACGTCTCCTCCAGCGCCAAAGGGGTGATGTTTTGGATGAGACCCTCCTCCCACCACTCGGGGCCCCACTCGCCGAGGCCGACGATCAGGTCTGGGCCGCCATGGGTGGGGACGATCTCTTCAAAGCGCGTTTTGATCTCATCGACGGGCACATAGGTAACGCGGAATCCCACCTTGGGATACTCTTGCGTAAAGGCGGACATGATCTCTTCCATGGCCTGAGCGTCCACGCCCTCAAAGCTGTGCCAGAGCGTCACTACGCCCTGCAGCGATTGCTGGGAGGGCTTGGTAGGAGTGACATCGGGGTTGAGCGTGGGAACGACCTTGAGGATGGGCGTCGTATCGGGCTTGAGAGTGGGGGTGGGTTCGCTCTCTACGACGCAACCGGATAGGAGCAGCGCGCCTACCAAGGCGATTGTCAAGATCAGCGGCAAGGTTCTCTTCATAGCCAGTGTCCTCCTCATATGAGCAGCGATAGCGACCGCGGTCCCAAGTGTGACGCACCCTCGGTGAGGAGGGCCATCGGAGGATGGCAACCACCGAAAAGATGCCTACAAACCGA
>CAZTMY010000223.1:0-4412 GCA_964614895.1 uncultured Anaerolineales bacterium | reverse complement strand
CAACGTATACCGCCGTTCCGACATGGACGCCGTATCCCACTGTCACCGCTGCACCAGCCGAAAGCGCCACACCGTGGCCTACGCACACGGTGCGGCCGACATACACGCCGTATCCGACCTATACGCCGTATCCCACGCTTACGCCCTATCCAACGTATACCGCCGTTCCGACATGGACGCCGTATCCCACTGTCACCGCTGCACCGGCCGAGAGCGCTACACCGTGGCCTACGCACACGGTGCGGCCGACATACACGCCGTACCCGACCTATACTCCATATCCCACCTATACCTCTGCTCCGATGCTGACTGTAACGTCTAGCGCTACGCCGTCGGTGAGTCCGACAGCCACGCGGCGGACCAGCCTGTTGCCAACCGTCGAGCCCACGGAAGAGGGCGAGAGCCCGATGGGCGCGGAGGCAAAGTCAATGGAAGAGCCGACCGTGATCATCGCGTCGACGTGGGACGGTGGCACGGGCGAAGGCCCCGCTCCTACCACCACGCCTGCGGATCGGCTTCGGTCGCTGATCCGAGCGCAGTATGCTCGGGTGAACGGGGTGCCACTCCGCTTTGAGCAGATCGTGGTCGCGCCTCAGGCCGGGGCTGAGCGGCGCTACGTGGTGCGCTTGGTGCTCGAGCGACCTATCTCTGCGAATCGCTTTGCCAGCTTGCCTGCGCCCGTTGCAGAGCGCTATGCCGCGGACCTGCTGCGCGACGCTGGACGCTATCTTGGGACCGACGTATCACTCGTTGTACAAGAGCAGTATCTGACCACCAGGCTGTCCTCTGCTGACCAGTCCGATCCGGCCGTGACCTCTGCCTTCTCAGAGCTCTATGGGCGATGGGTGGTTCGCCGCGTGTGGCTCACGGCAGAGCAACGGGATGGCGTTCAAGATATTACCGTGATGACGCCGCGGGGCGGGTGAGCTTCCGCTGCATCTAGTGCTGTCCCATGGCTGGCACCGCACTCTCCAGTCTCGGGAGGTTTTGTGAAGTTCGCTCGTAGCTTGGCATACTTTGCCCTGTTAGCCTTGGTATGCGTCCAGCCTGTCCTCGCCGATCAGAACCACGCGGGCCTGGTAGTTGTGTTCGGGCCCAACGATGTGCACGAGGTGTGCATCGGCTTTGCCGGCTCGTCCATCTCGGGGATATCGCTATTGAGTCGTGCGGGGTTGGGTGTCGTCAGCGTTAGCGAGCCGGACGGTGGAACTTTGGTGTGCCGCATTGCGGAGGTGGGGTGCTCTTTTCCCGATGAGGACTGCCTCTGCCAGTGCGGCGATCCCTGCGTAGCTTGGCACTATTGGATTTGGCAAGGGGATGGTTGGGAGCTGTTTGACGGCTCACCCACTGAGCGCTGGGTCGAGCTGGGCGACGTGGATGCGTGGGTGTGGGGCACGGCCGATGACCAGCCCCCGGACCTGTCCGCCGATGGGCCGTGCGGGGCCCTCGTCGCCATGCCACACTCGGATGTTGACGATGACGCCTATCCCGAGCCACCGAACGCGTCGCCCCCTCCTGATGAGCCTTATCCCGGCGTCGGTGACGACGTGCACGAGGAGAGCACCACGGTGTCTCCGGCTACCTCAACCCCTAGGCCTACGGCTACGCTAACGGGCGTTGCCAGCTCGTCGGCTACCAACGCGTCGCAGACGACGTCCACGCCCACATACACGGCTGGCCCGAGCGGGGCGTCTCCACCGCCGACCGTTACGCCGACGCTGGAGCGGGTCAAGCTTCCCACGGAGACCGCCCCGACACCCACGTCGCCGCCAGCGGGCAAGACGCCTGATGCTGGGGCAACGCTGGTCGTCCGGGCCGCTACGCGTGGGGCTGCGTCGCCCACCGATGCACCGAGGCCGGACCCCGATGCGTCCGTGCCCGCCGGGCGCTTGGCAGCCGCGGCGGGCCTGATCCTTGCCGTGGTTCTGGTGGCGGCTTGGTGGCGATGGCGGCAATCGGAAGCGGAAGAGCCCCCGGAGCCCTAGAGCTGGGCCTTGTTCAGCAGGTCCCAGGCCTCGTCATAGTCCCAGGGGATATCAGGGTAATCTTGCCACAGCTTGACGTCCTCCACCAAGCGATGGTACAGCTCTGGTCGGCGCTGATGCATGGTCCGTAGGTGCTTGCGCACCCAGCGAAGCCGGGCAAGATTGATGACCGCATGGACGCATCCATCGCCCTCCTCGGCGCGACGCGGGAAGAGGCGGGCGGGCTCGGCTTGGCCCTTGGCAATCACGATGTTATCCCCTGGGGGGGCCGCAAAGCCGGTGTTGCAGCCGTCGCTGATGTTGGCTCCCACCACGCACCCATAGGCGTGGGCTGCCATCTGGCAGAAATAGTCCTCAACCATACCACCACGCCCGTTGATCCACAGGATCACCTCAGCGCCCGCGTACGACGTGCACCCCCAGGCTTCGGGAAAGTAGCCGTCATAGCACTGCAGGATGCCCACCGGTGCGAAATCGAGGTGGAACACCTTGAACTGGTTCCCCAGGATGCCCCGGGCCTCGGCGTCCTGGCCGGCGATGGGCGGCCACCAGTGGGGTGGCGGACCCGCCGCGGGATGCGTCTTGTAGTAGCGGCCTAGCAGATCACCCTGGCGATCCACCATCAACGCGGTGGTCGCCCAGCGTGTCCCGTGACTCTCCACGAGACCTGCGATCGCATAGAGGCCATACCGCGCTGCGAGCTCTCGAAAGGCCGCCACGCGCTCGTGGGAGATCGGGATGCGTTGCCCGAGCGTGTATTCGGGAAACACGATCATGTCGGAGCCAAAGGCTGCCGCCTCCTCAAAGCATGGCCGCATGCGTTCGATGACGGTATCGTGATCCTGGTGAAGCTGTACTAGTGTGATGCGGGCCGTGTCGTGCATGGGATGACTCCTCTTCTGATGGATTCGACTTACTCTGGCCTAGATCTTGCGGATGGCGGCAATCCGCGTCACGCGGGACGCGTCGGCCATCTGTTTGATGGCCTGTAAGGTCTCTTGAGAAAAGGGCGCTACGATGGTTTCGTCAATGTAGGGTGCGCTCTTCAGTCTTGCTACCCGCAGTTGGAGCGTTCTCTCGCGTCGGTCCATGTAAGTGAACATCAGGTGATCGGCAGCGCTCTCCAGTTCTGCGATCATCTCCTTCAAAGCACTCGAGCTGACCGTGAACAGATACGTGTGGCTCTTGTCCTCGCGCAGGATAGTCGTCAAATAGGCGAGCATGCACTTGCCATATGTGCGCGAGAAGAGCAGCAAGTTCAGCGCCGACGCGAATACCAATGTGCCAAACTCGCTGGGCCCCAGAGCTTGATCGGCGAGTTCCAGCGATGCCTTCCACGCCTCGGGGCTGACCAAGTTGGCCACGATCTCGTCGTCGCGCGTCCGCTGCACGGCGTCGGCGGTGGGTTCGAGCTCAGGATCGAACCTGACAAAGAAGAAGGAACCGGCATAGCTGCTGAGGTGCAAGTCGTACAGGCGTGATAGATCATCCTCAGTCCATCTACGATCAGGGTACTGCAGTGACATGAGCGTGACCTTGCCTCCCTGCTGGAGCCAGGACGCTGCTATCGCTAGCCCTATGAGAGGCTTGCCCGAGCCGCCCGGTCCGGAGATCACCGTCGAAGACGGTATGGGGAGACCTTCGGGCATGAGCTGATCCATCCACTTACGATGTGTGTAAAAGCGCTTCATGCTATCAACCTCGCGATGTCTACCGTACACGCACGATGCGATTGTTAAGGCGCAGACGAACCGGCCTGGTAGCTCGCGCACATGCCACGCCCTTGCCGCGAGCCGCAGCCGTTACTGTTCGGCCATGATGTACGGTACACCCTCGGGCACGGTGCCCGTCAAGTGCTCCACGCTGATGCTCTCAACGTCGCTGGTGCCATCGATGCGGATCACCGCTTGAATGCTACGCGGTTCCGAAAGGTCCAGCCCGTCGATGACGATATGGGCGCAGTTCTCGATCAGGATACCGACAGCACTCTCCGCGGGGATGTCTGGCCTGCGGTTGACGGTCTCGAGCCGATTGTCTCGCAGCGTGACCCCGTCAGCGCTGCCCAGATAGATGGCGTTGCGGGGCCAATCGCGGATGGTGTTGCCCTCAATGACGATGTCGCGCTGCCCGCGCCAAGCCGCCAGGCCGAACCCAAGCTTGTTGCCCTTGATGTGGATGGCCGCGCCATCCGGTTGCAGCCCATAGGAGCCACTGTAGCCCACATGCTCGATGATGTTGTCGCGGATCATGATGTCACGGGACATGGGGCCTTCGGGCCAATCCGGCTCGTTGGCAATGACGATGCCGTTGCCGGAGAGGTTGCGGATGGTGTTCCCCTCGATCAGCCCCCGTCCCGATTTGATAAAGATGGCATACCGGCGATGATCCTGGAACGTATTGTGGACGATGGCAAAGCCTTCTCCGCAG
>CAZTMY010000222.1:0-4436 GCA_964614895.1 uncultured Anaerolineales bacterium | reverse complement strand
GAGTGAGGAACGGCTGAGGCAAGCCATCGGCAAACTGACGCCTGACCAGCGGCAAGTGATCGTGCTCAAGTTCATAGAGGGTTGGAGCAATCGCGACGTAGCACGCGTCCTGGGCAAGCCGGTGGGCGCGGTGAAATCGCTACAGTACCGGGGATTGCGGGCACTGGAACGGATTCTGACGGCACCAGCACAGGGAGACGGAAAGCAGCCATGAGACGGCGGGCGCGCGAACGACGCCAGGCTTTGATTGAGACCTTGGAGGGGCTGCGCGACGTGGGGCCGCTGAACGGCGGTAGGTTCGTTCACTGTCGGACGCGGTTCCTGCGGCTTGCCGCTGCACTCCGTGAGGAGCTCGACTACCAGAAGCCCCCCAACCTGGCTGGCCTATTGCGCGGCACGCGGTGCCCTCTGGTGTCCCTTTGGCGTGTGCCCGTAACCGTGCTCATTGTGGCGGGCCTGCTGTTTGGGGGCACCGGCGTGGGGGTTGCTGCCCAGGACCGGGCGCCCGGTGACTTGCTCTACCCCGTCAAGACCACGCTGGAACAGGGTCGCGCCTACGTCACGGTGGAGCCGACCTCGCGTGTCCGGCTCGCCAGCGCCTACGTCGACCGGCGCATCGAGGAGCTGGGTATGCTGCTTGACGCCCAGCGCTACGGGGGCGTGCCTGTGGCCACCGATGGTCTCACGCGCTGGGTCTATGCTGTCGGTGAGAGCTTGGGCGAGGCGGCGGCCCAGGACGGGCTAGCTGTCCGCACTCTGGCAGAGGGCGTGGCAGAGGACGCAACTGGCTGGGCCGAGGCCCTGAACGATGCCGTGGGGCGCGTGCCGTCATCGTTGCGCGCCAAGGTGGTATCGGTGGCTGCCCTGGTCGATGTGGTCGCAGCGGCGGCCGCCAGCATCGCCGAGGGCAACGGCGCACCAACGATGACGATCGAACTCGAGGGCGGGGATGCGTCAGACGGTCCAGGTCAAAGCACCACGCTCACAGCGGATGAGGCGTCCACAGAGGCAGACGAACACATCGTGCCGCCGGGTCAGACGCGCACGCCGCCTGGCTTGGACGATAGCGTCACGCCTCCGGGCTTGGAGCGCGAAGATGCCACCAAGTCGCCACCTGGCCAGGTCAAACCCAAGAAGACGAAGGAAAAGTAACGCACGCGCTTGGGAGCGGGGCCTCGGAAGAGGCCCCGCTCTTGGTATGCAGGCAGCCCATACGGGGATCGTCAGGATTCCGATTCCCTCGCGCCCCTCACATTTGATATAATGGTTCGTGTGATGCCCTAGCGGTAGGAGTGACCATGCGGCTCGAGACGCCCAGCCCTCAACCAGAGCCCGACTATATCGCGCGGTTGAATCCCGCCCAGCGCGAGGCCGTCACCAGCATGGAGGGCTCTTACCTGGTCGTCGCCGGCGCCGGTAGCGGCAAGACGTTGGTGTTGGTGTCGCGGGTAGCGCACCTGGTGGCGCAGGGCGTGGACCCTCGCGCTATCTTGCTGCTCACCTTCACCAACCGTGCTGCCCGCGAGATGCTGCGCCGGGCGGCGGCGCTCCTGGACGAGCGCTGTGGCCGGGTGGCGGGCGGCACGTTCCACGCCTTTGCCAACAGCGTGCTGCGGCGGCATGCGTCCCTGCTGGGCTACGCCAATAACTTTTCCATCCTGGATCGTTCCGATTCCGAGGACCTGATCCACCGCATCCGGACGCACCTGGGCCTGAGCAGCAAGGAGCGGCGCTTTCCCAACAAGACCACGCTGATGAACATTATTAGCAGCGTCGCCAATACCGGGCGCGGCTTGGTGGATGTCATCAACGAAGACTATCCCTACTTTGCCGAAGAGCTGCTCGACATTGCCAAGGTGGCTGAGGTCTATGACCAAGCCAAGCGCCGGCGGTCGCTGATGGACTTTGACGATCTACTCCTGAACTTGCGGCAGCTCTTGCGCGAGCATCCGCAGGTCAGCCAGAAGCTCTCACAGACCTACCGCTATGTCATGGTGGACGAGTACCAAGACACCAACCGCGTGCAGGCCGAGATCGCCGCGCGGCTGGCGGTGAGTCACGGCAACCTGATGGTGGTGGGCGACGATTCGCAAAGCATCTACGCCTTTCGCGGAGCGCGCTACCGCAACATCATCGAGTTCCCCGAACTGTTCGCGAACTGCCGTGTCATCAAGCTGGAGCGCAACTATCGCAGCACCCAGCCCATCCTAGACCTGACCAACGCCGTGATCGCCCAGGCGCCCGAGGTGGTCCGCAAGCGGCTGTATACCGACGTGCGGGACGGGCAGAAGCCGGTGTATTTGCGGCCCGATGACGAGTCTCAGCAGGCGGCTTTTATCTGTCGACGGGTACTGGACTTGCGCGAGGAGGGTGTGCCGCTGCACGACATGGCCGTGCTGGCGCGTGCGCTGACGCACGCGGCCGAGGTGCAGATTGAGCTGGGGCGGCACAATATCCCGTACGTGGTGTATGGCGGGCGGCGGTTCAACGAGGCGGCGCACATCAAGGATGTGCTGGCCTACCTGCGCGTGATCCAGAACGCTGAGGACGAGCTGGCCTGGCAGCGCGGGTTGGAGCTGATCGAGGGCGTTGGGCCGGTGACGGCGTCGCGGCTTATCGAGGCTATCACTGCAGAGGGGGGCGGGTATGGGACGCTGGTGAGCGAGCCGTTCCAGGGCAAGCGCTACTCGGCCTCGCTGGCCGAACTGCACAAAGTAATCCAGCGCTCGCTGGCTGAGGGGATCAGCGTGGCCCAGCAGGTGGGTGAGGTATTGGCTTACTATCAACCTATCCTGGAGCGGCAATATGACGATCATCCCCGTCGGCAGCCAGATCTGGACGTGCTGCAGAGTGTGGCTGCGCGGTACAATACCCTAGAAGAGTTCCTCACCGATTTGACGCTGGAGCCGCATCAAGCCGAGGAGCGGGTGGACGCGGCCAGCCATCCAGACGAGGATCCCATGGTGGTCTCTACCATTCACTCGGCCAAGGGGCTGGAATGGCACACGGTGTTCGTGGTGCATGTGGTGGACGGCAGCCTCCCGTCGGAGCGGGCGCTAGGTAGCCAGGATGAGATTGACGAAGAACGGCGGCTGCTATATGTGGCGGCGACGCGTGCCAAGCGGCAGCTTTATCTGTTGGCGCCCATAACGCGTAGCAGCGGGCGGCCCTGGTTCCTACGCCAGGACGGTGGCCCCTTTGCCAAGCCGTCCCGCTTTCTGGAAGAGATCGCGAACCTGAACGATCTGGTGGACGAGTGGGCGCTCGTGCCGGGGCAGGGCGGCGAGATCCGCGCCTACGGCCCGCTTGAGGACCTGCCTCCGCTGCTGTCGCCCGATGCCGACTCTGTCGCCCGCCAGCGGCGGGTGGACGATTTCTTTGGCGAGTGAGGAGGAGGGTTTGGAAATCTGAGCGTTGAGAGGCATCGATCGCGACAGGGCCGCGATTCTGCGAGTTACCAGGTTATGAGGGGTCTAGATGCCGCTCGAGCCCCTCTGAGATCAGAATGGGGGCCTAGTCGTGTTCCTGGAAAGCCAAGATGAGGGAAGGAGCCCTTCCCCGTATCTACCGGCCGAACCTTGCCCATAACCCATCTCGCCCCATCTTGGCCACTACTCCTCACAAGACATCGCGAGTCGCGATGTGCTTCAAGGCTAGCAGTAATCTGAGAGTTCGTTTTCAACACCCTCGCGTTTGCCAGATTTGACATCCTACAGCATCGGGCGTATAATCTAAATGTTACTAATGGAGGCCATGGCACACTGAGAAGGCCTGACGAGAACCGGTTCCTGACCGTCGATCCTCTTCCAAGAGCATTGATTCCTAGGACCTGGGCCGCGTAGGACCATCATGCAGCGAAACCGTAGACGCGCCGCTAGTGCCCTCAGCAGCACGCTGACGAGGTGGGTCTGATCGCCCTGGCCGTACCCACAGACAGGAATATGAGGAAGAGAATCGATGGCAAAAAAGCTATACGTAGGCAATCTGTCCTACAACACGGCCGAGGATGGCCTGCGACGACACTTTGAGACGATTGGTCCCGTTTCTGAGGCAGTCGTTATCACGGACCGGGAGACCGGCCGTGCACGTGGTTTTGGTTTTGTGACCATGGAGAACGAGGCTGACGCAGCTACCGCTATCGCGCAGCTGGACGGCAAGCCGCTTGATGACCGCAACCTGAAGGTTGCCGAGGCGAACCCGCCTCGCGAGCGAACCAACCGCAGTCGGCGCTGGTAGTTTTGTCTCTGGGCGGGTGGGGCGAGCGCTGAGGGCGGACCTAGGGCTCAGGCCGGCGGTCCTGTTCGCACCCTATCATTGCCAAGACCGAACAACTACATAGCACTCACGACCGCGCCCGATGTGGAATACACATCGGGCGCGGTCTCGTGCTAGGATCGGGTGCGAATCACCTCTCCGGCAGCAGAATCCAGTCCTAC
>CAZTMY010000221.1:0-4466 GCA_964614895.1 uncultured Anaerolineales bacterium | reverse complement strand
ATGCAACGCCCGGAGGACTATGGTGGGGCACATTTGGTCTATCTGTCACGTTACCTGGACTTGGTCGATCCGGCCTACGAGATGACGGCCGATGCGCTGTTGACTCTTTATCTGCCATACTTGCAGCGTATGTGCCCTGGGTTCTCTCGTGATTGGGTCCAGGACTGCTGGGCGTGGCGCGAGCCCTACGCGCAACCTGTCATCGGGCTGCACTATTCGCACCTGCGGCCGGAACTGCGGACACCTGTAAGGAACCTGTGGCTCTCTTCAATGGCACAGGTCTATCCTGAGGACCGTGGTATGAACTATGCGGTCATCTGGGGCCGTAAGGTAGCCCGGGCGCTACTGGAGGAAACGGGCATGACGGCGGAGAGCACGGAGGTGGGCTATGGCAGCTCGTGAGGGTAGATCGGACGCGGCCATGATGTGGGGATTACTCCTGCATCTGGGCTACAACATGTGGTGCGATCGCGACGTCTCTGACCGGGGCGTTGAGCATATCACAGCGCGCCCGAACTTGCGGTGTGACCGTGATCTTTGGGAGGATCTGACGGCGCGCGCCGCGGCTGCTGGCATTAATACATTGGTGATCGATCTCGGCGAGGGTGTCCGCTATGAAAGTCACCCCGAGCTGGCGGTCGAGGGCGCGTGGTCGCCCGAGCAGCTACGCGCCGAGTTGTCCCGCCTGCGCGGGCTGGGGCTGGAGCCGATTCCCAAGCTCAACTTTTCTGCCACGCACGATGTCTGGTTGGGCGAATACAGTCGATGTGTATCGACACCACGCTACTATGAGGTGTGTCGCGATCTGATCCAGGAGGTAACAGAGCTCTTTGACGGGCCACGGCTCTTCCATCTTGGTATGGACGAAGAGACGTGGCAGCATCAGCGACACTATGCTTACGTGGTGGTGCGCCAGTATGAGCTGTGGTGGCACGATCTGGCCTATCTGGTGGACCTGGTGGAGCAGCGGGGCGCACAGGCCTGGGTTTGGTCGGACTATGCCTGGAGCCACGATGCTTACTATGAACGCATGCCCCGCTCGGTGCTGCAGAGCAATTGGTACTATGGCACCAAGTTCGCTCCTCCCTGTAACGAGGTGGCTACCTACCAGCGGCTTGCTCAGGCGGGATACGCGCAGGTACCCACGGGAAGCAACTGGACGACGCCCGAGAATATGCGGTTGACGGTAGCGTACTGTCGGGAGCAGCTACCCACTGAGACAGTGCGCGGCTTTCTGATGACTCCATGGAAACCGACCTTGTCCAGCGAGCGGGCCCGTCATGAGCAAGCGATTGACCTCATGCAAGAGGTCAGGGCGCTCTGGGAGAGCTAGCCGAACGCAAACACGAGGGTCGGCGCCAATTGACGCCGGCCCCCTTCTCGTTCGATGGTCTAGTCCAGGGGCGGCTCCTGGTACCCTGGCAGAGCGGGCAGCGATACCATGCGTACGCGCTGGACGTTGGGCACCTCCACCAGCCGATCCATGATGGCTTCATCGGCCGGATCGTCCAGACCGAGGATCATGATAGAGGCCCCTCCACGATGGACACGGCTCATCTGCACGAACGAGATGTTGATGCCACGTTCGCCGAGGATGAGACCCATGCGCCCTACGATGCCTGGCCGATCATGGTGGAGATCTACGAGCATGTGTCCCTGGAGCACGCAATCCAGCCGCTGGCTATCGAGAGCGACCAGGTGGGGTTCATCCTGGATCATGGTTCCCGAGATGTTCTGGTCAGAGTCTGCCTGGGGATAGCGCGCGGTGATCAAGTTTCCGATCTGGCGGGCGTACCCCCGGCGCACTTCGGATGTAACTAACCCTCGTTCAGATGCCAGGCGCCGAACGTTCACGATGTTCACCGGCTCGCCGTAGGCGGGCGCGAGGAGGCCAGCCAGAAAGGCTGACGTTAGCACCTGTGTGTCATGCTCACAAAGATCGCCGTCGTAGATGAGTTCAATAGTATCGTGTAACTCTCCACGCCATTGCATGAACAGATTGCCAAGGCGCTCGGCGAGATCAATGTACGGCGCCAAGAAGCTGGCGGCTTGTGGTGGCAGATAGGGAACGTTGACCGGGCTGGCAGGCATTCGACCCTCGAGCACATCCTTGACGGACATGGCCACATCGGTGGCAACGTTCTCCTGAGCCTCGCTCGTGGATGCCCCCAGGTGGGGCGTGGCGATGACATTCGGCAGGCTCACCAGTGGGTTCTCTGTAGCGGGTTCTTTTGCAAAGACGTCCAGGGCAGCTCCCGCGATGCGTTCCTCGCGCAGTGCTGCCTCGAGGGCGGTTTCGTCCACAATGCCACCGCGCGCGCAGTTGATCACGTATGCGGTGGGTTTGAGTAACGCCAACTCTTCAGCGCCAACCAAGCCTTTGGTCTGCGGTGTAAGGGGCGTGTGCACGGATACAAAGTCGGCCTCGGAGAGTAGCGTATCGAGCGACACCAGCTCGACCCCGCTGGAGGCCGCGCGCTCCGGCGAGGCATAGGGGTCATGGGCAATGACGCGCATATCCAAGCCCTTGGCTTTGGATGCGACCAGCGAGCCGATTCGCCCCAGGCCGATGAGGCCTAGAGTCTTGCCCAGCACCTCGTGGCCCTGCAGCGAGCTCTTCTCCCAACGCCCCTCCTTGAGCGAGCTGACGGCCGGGTGGATGCGGCGGGCAAGCGCCAGCATCAGCGCGATGGTATGTTCGGCCACCGCGTTACTGTTGCCCGTGGGGGCGTTCACCACAAAGATGCCGTGCTTGGTTGCCGCCTCGAGATCGATGTTGTCCACGCCGGTGCCGGCGCGGCCCACCACTTTGAGGTTTCGCCCCGCTTCTAGCACGTCGGCTGTCACCTTGGTGCGACTTCGGACTACGAGAGCCTCGTATGCCGGGATCATGTCGAGCAACGCTTCGGGCGATGGGTTCTTGATGACATCCAATTGCCCGCACTCGGCTAGGATGTCGAGGCCGGGTTTGCCGATGGTCTCTGTGACCAGGATGCGCATAGACTCCTCCTCTGGGGCGATGCTGTGCGGTGGGCCGATCTAGTCCACCAGTGGATTCATCACAAGGCCAGTGAGCAGTTTCGGGTAAAAGTAGGTGCTCTTCTGGGGCATGGTGACCCCAGCTATGGCAGTTCGCCAGACTTGCTCAGTGGCTGTGGGACCGAGCAGGAAAGCTGCCGAGGCGCGCCTCTCCACGACAGCACGACACGCCTCGTCGGGGTGAATGGTATAGCGTACGGCGTCGCCATCGGCTAGCTTTTGCGCAGAAATGCCAAAATGGGGAGCTAGTACCAGGTTCTGCAACACGCACACATCCACTTCAGCTAGCTCTTCGGGCTGGCCTGGGGCGATGGCCGCGTGGGCGCGCTGGCGGTCGCGCAAGGTGAGAGTCCATGCGCCCGAGCGTAAGCGCATGCCTATGGTGAGCTCGCCATTGTGTCGCGCGGCGATCGCTGTTGGCAGATTTGTGTCTTGGGCCACCGGCCTAAGCGCAAAGTCGGCTGCCAAGGCGGCGAGCAGTTGCTCCTCACTTAGGGGCAGCGGCGCCGTCACGATGCGGTGCGTCGGCAGGATGACCAGCCCGGCGCTTTCCGCGGCCGTGAGATACATGAACACGTAATCGTGCGCTCCTGAGCAGTTTCCCTGCCGGCATCGCGAGCGGATCTCGTCACGATAGGCTAGTGCCGTCTCGTAGCGGTGGTGTCCATCGGCGATGACCACGTCACGATCTTGAAGGAATGCGGTCACTCGGTCTAGCAACTGCGTGTCTGTCAGCTTCCAGCAGGTGTGGCGCACG
Source organism: uncultured Anaerolineales bacterium (assembly GCA_964614895.1). Lineage (GTDB taxonomy): Bacteria > Chloroflexota > Anaerolineae > UBA1429 > UBA1429 > DAIRUQ01. Next base: position 670 of record CAZTMY010000221.1, on the reverse strand, counting down.
CCGTCATCATCGCTTATGGTGATAGCATCGGGGGGAGGCGTTCCCAAGAGAGTCTCCAAAGTGCCATCTGGGTCTCGATACAGCCCCAAGACGGGGCTTGTCTGAACATGTAGCGCTCTCATGAGCCGCAATCGGTCAGCCTTGGGGCCCCTGCGGGTCCTCTCATGGGGATAGATCCCTTCTCCCCAAGGCATGAGGCGCACCCTCGCAAAGAAGCCGCGTCGCACGAGAGGTGTGGCTTGCGGACCTTCAAAGGCTTGCTCGTAGGCATACAGAGCGGGGGTCTGATCCCGCACAAGAATCCCATCTACCTGCCACTGGTCGAACCGTCGCGCTGCCTCAGCGTACCAGTCCTCCGACGAGTTCTCGGGACCTAGGGTCACGTGCACCACGTTGTAGCGGCTGCCCGCGAGGAGACGCTCACGTAATGACGGGTCGATCACGTCATAGGGTGGCGAATAGACAGGCTGATGGCGCACGGACGGCGCGTAGCGCAGCCCACGAAATGGGGTGACCTCGACCATCTATGAATCCTTCCCATAACCAAAACGCCAGCGCCCATGTGGGTGCTGGCGTGGGTTGATCAGTCTTTGCGCGCCAGCGAGGACGCCGAAAAGGCGGCGGCGTAACAATGCCTTGATGGCGCTCCATGAGCCAATCCCGCGTATGC
>CAZTMY010000220.1:0-4472 GCA_964614895.1 uncultured Anaerolineales bacterium | reverse complement strand
CGAAAGCAACGCCACCACGCGCCCTTCCGTACCCAAAGGCAGCCCTCCCGGACCCTCCAGCACACGACCGTAAATCAGCACGCGATCACGCTGCACCTCCACGCCGATGGTCACGTCAGCATCGCGGCTGAGATCGACATTGCCTTCCGTCGCCCGGTAGATGGCCTCGCCCACGACGCGGTTGATCTCGGGAGAGATAAGGGGGAAACTCTTATCCGCACGACGAGCCCGGACGCGATAGGAGATACCTGGCCGTACGCCCGCAGCGACGGCCTCCTCCACGCCCGCTTTCACGATGGAATCCACATCCCGCGCGACGCTGGCAACGGGGGAGAGAGACACGATACCGAACACACGTTGCAATGGCGCCAAGGCTTCCGAAACTAGGTCTGTCTCCACATAGACGCGCTGCCCTCGTGAGGAGACCTTACCCTCGATACCGTGGGCCCGTAGGCAAGCTCGGACGTTCCGACGTAGGGCCCGTAGGAAGAGAGGCCGATTGCGCCCCTTCAGTGCCACCTCGCCGTAGCGGAGCAGGATCAGGCCCACCACGTCACCTCCCATGAGAGCGTTCACATCGCGCACTTTAGCATAGATAAAGGCGAGCCCACCCGCACCGGCTCGCCTTACGAACAAGAGACTGGTTGGATGTCGATCTCAGGCAGCAGCTTTTGCGCGGCGGAAGATGGAACCCCACTCATCCTTTTCCCAGACCACGAGCAACGGAACAGCGAAAAAGAGCGACGAGAAGGTACCCATCACCATACCGACGAGCATGGTGATCATAAAGTGCCGTGTGGTGACGCCACCAAACAGGGCAATAGCGATCATCACAAAGATGGCGTTGAGTTGGGTTGCCAGAGAGCGATGGACCGTTTCCAACAGGCTACGATTCACGATCGTCTCATAGTCCTCGCCACGCCGTCGTGGGATGTTCTCCCGAATCCGGTCAAAGACCACGATCACGTCTCCCAGCGAAAAGCCGATCACGGTCAGCACGGCGGTCAGGATCAGCGCGTCCACTTCCCAGCCAAAGAGCACACCCATCAAACTAGCGAATCCCAGGAGGAAAAGCACGTCATGTAGCATCTTGGCGATGGCACAGACACCGTAGCGCAACGAGTTGGGCACACGCCGGAAGGCAAAACCAATGAATGCGAGAATCGCTGCTGACGCCACCAGAAGCGCCAGTACGGCGGAACGCGTGGTCTCGCGGCCGATGCTGGGTCCGACGTCCTCGAACCGCTGCTCGGTAAGGGGGCCGTAGGCTTCCCGAAGATCCTGTAGGATCGCTTCCTTCTGGGCCACGTCGATCTCTTTCGTTCGGATCACGACTTGTCTAGAGTCACCGATCGTCTGAGCGGAGACATCATCGAGGCCGGCCTCGCGAAGCGTGGTTCGCAGGTCCTCGAGAGACACTGCGCGATCGAACGCTACCTCCAGCAACGCGCCCCCGGTGAAATCGATGCTAAGCCGTACGGGCGATCCAAAGGCTATGACGGAGTAGATCATAGCCAGAATACCGAGTAGTAACAGAACAGCAGAGATGGTAAAGTAAAGACGGCGTTTCTGAACGAGGGCGAACATCATTCCTCCCGGTCTCTGCTATACGCCCAGCAACCACTTGATCTTGCGCAGTTTTTCGCCCGCTAGTGCAAAAGCTGTACGGACAAACGTCCGCGTCACAACGACAGCGGTGAACATGTTAACGCCCACGCCAATAGCTAGCGTCAGGGCAAAGCCCTTGACCATGCTCGCGCCGAAGCTATTGCCCAGCACCCACAAGATCAGGCACGTGATCCACGTAGAGATCCCCGAGTCCAGAATAGGCGCCCAGGCTTGACCAAAACCTACCGTGATCGCAGACTGAAGCGTTCTCTCCGCACGCAGCTCCTCACGCATGCGTTCAAAGATGAGAATATTGGCATCCACAGCCATGCCGACGGAAAGCAAAAAGCCCGCGATCCCTGGCAACGTGAGCGTGATGGGGATCAGCTTGTAAAGCGCCAGGTTGAGCAAAGCATAGATGATAAGCGCTAGATCGGCGAGGAAGCCTGGCAGGCGATAGTAGAGAAGCATGAAAAGAAGCACGGTCACCAGTCCGATAGCTCCGGCGCGGATGCTCTTCTCTACCGAATCCTGGCCCAGGCTCGGACCGACCGCGCGCGTATCCAGGATACGAAGAGGAACTGGCAGCGATCCGTAGCGAAGCTGCAGCACGATGGCGCGCGCGTCTTCAACCGTGAACTGACCCTCGATCTGTCCGCGACCGTCGGGAATGGCCGTAGAGATGCGGGGGCACGATATCACTTTCTTATCCAGCACGATGGCCAAGTACTGACCGACGTTGGCGGCCGTGTGCTCCGCAAAGATACGCGCCCCCTCGCCATCAAGCTCGAACGCGATGATGGGGCGACCAGCCCGATCAAACGCCACGTTAGCGTCCCGCAAGTTGGCCCCGGTCAACACGGTGTGGTAGACAGGGCTCTCCTCATCGCCAGTCTCAGTCGTCTCGGCTGTCTCGACGTCGGTCTGTACGATCGTGCCGGGTTCCAGCCAGTTGGAGCCCACGTCGACCCACTCCATGAGCGCCGTCTCGCGTAGAGTCTTCACCGCCGTCTCGGGATCTTTGATCCCAGGCAACTCGACCAGGATCCGCTGTGATCCCACACGTTGCACAACGGGCTCGGTCACGCCAAGACCGTTAACGCGGTTCTCGACTACCTTGGCGGTCGCCTCCATGGCGTCGGCGGATACTGTCCCCACGTCTGCGAGGTCGGCTTCCAAGAGCACTTGCATGCCACCTTGCAGATCAAGCCCTTGATGGATACGGATATCTCGTTCCCAATCGCCGATTTGGATGCCGGGATTGTCTGGCAGGGCAACCCAGATGGTAAAGGCAACCAGAATGGCGATCGCGGCCAAGAGGCGTATGTCACGCGGTTGCATCGCGTATATCTCCTCGTGCGCGCAGCATTGGCAAAGCAGGGATGTGCAGGCGAGAGATCAACAGGCCCAAATACGGATTATACCGTGGGGCAAGGCGTGGTCAAATGAGGATGTGGAATAATCAGCCGCCCACAGCTACAACGCCAGTTGACAGCAACTTCCACAGAGTTACACTCCAATCGATTGCTAGATTCATTAGGAGAGCACCATGTCTGACCCAAGCGCGCAGCGAGAACTCCTATACGGGCTCTTGGGAGACCTGCCCGACCGGCACCGCCCCATCTCCGCCGAGACCGTACGGGTGGAGGAGCGGCCCCACTACATCCTCGAGACCTTGCACCTCGACCTCAACGGCATCGAACCCGTCCCGGCATTTTTCGCGCGGCCCAAGGGGCTAGCGGGTCCAGCGCCGGTTGTGGTTTTCAACCATTCACACGGCGGCAAGTACGATCTGGGGAAACGCGAGTTCGTCGAGGAGACGAACGGGCTTCAGTCGCCACCCTATGCGGAACAGCTCGCAAAGCTGGGATACTGTGGGCTAGCCATCGACCATTGGAATTTCGGGGAACGCCGCGGCCGCACCGAGTCTGAGCTCTTCAAGGAGCTTCTGTGGCACGGGCAAGTCCTCTGGGGGCTGATGGTCTACGATAGCCTTCGCGCCGTGGATTACGTGGTGTCTCGCCCCGAAGTGGACCCCAACCGCCTGGCCACCCTGGGCCTATCCATGGGCAGCACCATGGCGTGGTGGCTGGCCGCCCTGGACGAGCGCATCCAGGTGTGCGTTGACATCTGCTGCCTGACCGATTTCCACAGTCTGATCGAGATGCGCGGCTTGGATGGCCACGGCATCTATTACTATGTTCCGAGCTTGCTCAAGCACATGTCCACTAGCGACATCAACGCCCTCATCGCACCGCGCGCGCATCTGGCGCTGGCCGGCAACTATGACCGCCTCACCCCACCCCAGGGCCTTGATCGCGTGGATGCTGACCTCAAGCGAGTGTACGCCGACATGGGTGTGCCAGAGCGCTGGAAGTTGCTGCGCTATGACACGGGCCATTTCGAGACGGCCCATGGTCGCGCGGCCATCATCGAGTTCCTCCAGCGCTGGCTATAGCGACAATGCACTCACGACCCGAGAAAGGAAGCCCGTGGACGCAGCGATTTTGTGGGACCTGGATGGCGTGTTGGCCGATACAGGAGAGGCGCACTATGCCGCATGGCGTGCCCTCTTTGCCGAGCGAGGCGAATCGATCACGCAGGAGCAGTTCGCCGCGACGTTCGGTATGGCGAACCTGCCGATCCTGCGCCAATGGTTGGGGGAGGCGCCTTCCGACGACGAACTCGTAGCGCTCGGGCTACACAAGGAAGAGCTGTACCGCAGCTTTGTCGAGGATGGTGTTACCCCATTGCCTGGTGCGCTCGACCTGCTCGCTGCCGCTCAGGATCGTGGCTACAGGCAAGCAGTCGCCAGCTCGGGCGAGATGGCCAACATCGTTACCGTGATCCGCGCCCTTGGCATT
>CAZTMY010000219.1:0-4479 GCA_964614895.1 uncultured Anaerolineales bacterium | reverse complement strand
TGTCGTAGGTGCCGCCGTCGCCGGCGAAGGCCAGGAACTTCACGCCTCGGTCCTCGATCTTGCCCCGCTTGACCAGGGCGCGGTAGGCCGTCTCCACGCCGGAGATGGTTGCCGCGGCGTTCTCAAAGGCATTGTGGATCCAGGGCACGCGCCACGCTGTAAAAGGGTACACTGTGCTCGAGACCTCAAGGCAGCCCGTGGCTGTGCTGACGACGACCGGTCCGTCGATGGCGTGTAGGATCTGCCGCACGATGATGGGCTCGGCGCAACCAGCGCAAAGGCGATGCCCCGGCGCGAGACGCTCTTCATCGTTGATCATATCGCGAAGGCGAATCCGGATTCTTTCTGCCATAGTGGATAGACTCCTCGCTTACCCCTGCTCGGCGGTCGCCGCGGGCGCCGCCGTTGGAACTGTTATCACTCGCGCAAGCCGAGATATCGCACCATCGCGCCACGATTGCCCTCGGCGGCCACCACTGCCAAGTCGTCATAGACCGACTCGATCATGGGTGGGAGCGTGTCCCTGCCGCCCAAGCCAAAGATATAGTTGACCACAGGCAAGCCTACAACGCCGTGGTTATAGAGCGCCGCGGTCAGATCGGTAAAGATGGGGCCACCGCCCTGCGGCGAGCCGAACGAAATGGCGCGGTCCAACACGGCCACGGCCTTGCAGTTCTTGATGGCGTCGACGATCATGTCGTCCGGGAAGGGACGATAGACCCGGGGGCGCAACACACCGACCTTTTCCCCTTTGGCTCGGAGCTGGCGCGCGACCGCGCGGGCAGTGCCTCCAGTCGAGCTCAAGACGATGATGGCGAGCTCGGCATCGTCCATGCCATAGCTGCTCAGGATCGGCTGGGGACGGCCCGAGAGCTCCTCGTACTCGCGGCCGATCTCCTCGATCACGTGCAGGGCGTTCTTGATAAGCGCCTCGCTCTGCTCCCGCTTGTGCTCAAAGTAGTAATCGGTAAAGTCCCAGGCGCCGAACGTCGCTGGATGGTCGGTATCCAGGAGCGTGAGCTCGGGCTCGTAGGTGCCCACGAACTCGCGAACGGCCTCGTCTGGGAGCAAGCCTACACGCTCCACGCCGTGGCCGGTGATAAAGCCATCCTGGCAGCTCATGATGGGCGTCAGCACGTCTGGGTGCTCGGCGATGCGGACGGCCTGGATCGTGTTATCGTAGGCCTCCTGGCCGGTCTCGGCATAGAGTTGCATCCAGCCCGAGTCGCGGGCGCCCATGCTATCCGAGTGGTCGCAGTGGATATTCAGCGGTGCGGATAGGGCGCGGTTCACCACGGTGAGCACGATTGGTAGATGCATGCCCGCCGCGATATAGAGCTCCTCCCACATAAGCGCAAGGCCATTGGCAGCGGTAGCCGTCATGGTGCGCGCGCCCGAGACCTCAGAGCCAATGCAGGCGCTCATAGCCGCATGTTCGCTCTCCACGGGGACGAACTCGGTGTTAACAATGCCATCAGCCACATACTGGGAAAAGTTCTGAACAACAGCCGTCTGGGGGGTGATGGGATAGGCCGCGACGACGTCGGGATTGATCTGCCGCATCGCCTGCGACACGGCGTTGGCCCCATCCAGAGGCATGTATTTGCTTTCTACCGCCATGTAGGTCTCCTTCGCTTGCTAGGGATCGGCGCCACGCCTATTCGTCCCCATCCGATTCAGGGATCATCTGAATGACCTTGCCCATCTCGCCGGTAACCGCGTGGGGTTTTTTGATGTTCACCGGGCAAGCCTGGGCACAGATGCCGCAGCCCTTGCAGTGGTCATAGTCAAAGCCCACGACCTTGCCATCCTCGACGGTGATGGCCAAGTCGGGGCAGACGATCCAACAGATCAAGCACTGGGTACACTGGGCCGTGTCCCTTACGGGACGCACGGTCCGCCATGTGCCGGTGATATAGGTGACCGAGTTGCCCGCATCGCGGACAACGCCACCCGGGCTTACTTCCCGCCAAGGCAAATCAAGCGGCGGAGCTTGCTTCTTGGCCATACTAAGGACCTCCTATGTCTCCTATGTCTTATGGCGAGCCGTCTGGCACACCATCGTCAGATCGGTCCGAGCAGCGAGTGACGCCTAGCCCTCGACACACTCGCTGAAAGCACGGCGAAGACAGCGCACGTTTGCCTCGACGACCTCCGGGCGGAGCTTTTCGCTGAGGCGCTCGCGGGCAGCTTCGATGGCTCCCTCTAGATCGATGAGATCGGTGGCGCGGGCCACCACTGCCAGCATCATGGTGCTGGGGATATCGCGCTTGAGCTCTTCCATCGCGATTGCCGAGGCGTCCACGCACAGCACGCGCCCCGTCTCCCAGCCTAATCGTTCGCGAATCTGAGCTGGGGTCCTTGAGGTGTTGACCAGCAGAGCCCCCTCGGGCGCGAGCCCCTCGGTGAGATCCACAACGCCGATCAGATTGGGGTTGACGACAATTACAATGTCGGGCTCCAAAATGGGGCAGTGGAACTCGATGGGCTCATTGCTGATGCGCGTGTAGGACTTGATGGGCGCTCCCATGCGCTCAGAGCCGTATTCAGGGAAGGCCTGGATATAATTGCCCCCCTTCATGGCTGCCTCGCCCAAGAGCTCTCCCGCTGTAACCACGCCCTGGCCAGCGCGGCCATGCCAGCGGATCTCTATCATCTGGCTCATCCTTGATACCTCCCGTTATGGGGATCCAGCGTGTGTGGGATTTTGGGGTTGATCGAGAGCAGGTCACTGGTACCCCAAGCCATATACGCATACTGGTGCGCAGGCCCGAGGGGAAGCCGGTTGCCTACCCGAACAAACAGATAGATTATAACCGACAGGGGATAGCTGTCAAGAAAGTGTGCTCTGCTCTCTCATCTGCAATATCACCAGGGTCTCTCAAATGAGAACGTCACCGAGAGGGCAGCATGTCCAAAGAGAAGTCAGATACACACCACATGGCGAAGGGAGAGCGAGCTGCTGCTCGGTGACAGCCTCAAACGACCGGAGGAGATGCCTTCGGTGATGTTTCGCCTGATTGGATATGGCCTGCCATAATCGCCCCCCCCTAATGGAGTGTGTCATAACCTTCTGTTGCCACAGAGAGGCCCGACTTGGCCACTATCGCGTCTAACGCCTGGTAACGACCTCCTGGTGCAGCCACACGCAACACTTGCCGCCCCCATCGCCAGCCGCTATAATGGGAGCCCGCTGTCGTCAGAGATTGTGAGGTAGCAGGTTGCCGCCCGACCAAGCGCCACATCCAGACAAGGCCGCGTTGGCCGCCGAGGAGCGTCTCTGTAGCATCCTAGACGACCTCGGGGCTGTCACCGTTGCCTTCTCGGGGGGCGTCGATTCCAGCTATTTGCTGGCTGTGGCTATTCGCTGCCTTGGGCGCGAGGTCGTCCAGGCCGTCACTGTGGAGAGTCCGCTGCTGACAGCGGACGATCAGGCCGCGGCTCGCCTGATCGCCGCGGCTCTGGGCGCCCCGCAGCGCTATGTGCCCGCCGATGAACTGAATATTCCCGAGATCGCTGCTAATGCGCCGGATCGCTGTTATCACTGCAAGCGTCATCGTTTTGCCATGTTGCAGGCCCTCGCCAGGTCCGAACACTTGGGCACCGTGATCCACGGCGAGAATGCCGACGACCGTTTAGCCTATCGCCCTGGGTCTCGCGCCGCGCAGGAACTTGGTGTTCGTGCCCCCTTGGCAGAGGCCGGCCTCACCAAGGCGCAGATCCGCAGCCTCGCCAGGGCGCACGGCCTACCCAATTGGGACCGCCAGCCCGATGCCTGCCTAGCTACGCGCTTTCCCTACGGCACACACCTAGACCAAGCCAAACTCGCGCGCGTCGCCGAGGCCGAGCGTCGCTTGCGCGACATTGTTGGTAAGCAGGGCTCCCTGCGTGTCCGCGATCACGGCGACTTGGTCCGCATCGAGGTAGAGCCGTCCACCGTCGCCGGCTTGGCTGCGGCGGATACGCGCCGACGCATCGTACAGGACCTACGAGCGCTAGGATATGTCCACATCACGCTGGACTTGGCTGGATACCGGATGGGATCATACGATGAAGAGCGCTAACCGAGATTCGCGCGCCATTCAGCACCTGAACCACATCGAAGCGGCGCTACCCGACCTCGAGCGCTATGACCGCATCGGCGTGCCAGAAGTGATCCTAGCAGAGACCAAGAGAACCGATCGTGCCCTAGAAATCACCGCTGCTTTCCTCCAGCGAACCGGGCGCGCCATCTTGAGCCGCGTCCAGGGCGCTCTTTACGAGGAGCTTGCGGCTCGCTATGGCGGCCGTCTGGAATGGTATCCCGCCTCACGCATGGCCATCATCCGGCAGCCAGGGCACGAGGCCCCGCCTCTCACGGGTGGCCGGGTGGGCGTGATCACAGCGGGCACGTCGGATCAACCCGTAGCCGAGGAAGCCGCGCTAGTGCTGCGCGAGATGGGCTGCGCCGTTACCACCGCCCACGACGTAGGCGTAGCC
>CAZTMY010000218.1:0-4488 GCA_964614895.1 uncultured Anaerolineales bacterium | reverse complement strand
CCGGCAGTTGCGCCCCTGTCACTCGAATGCGCATAGGAGGATCTCCCCATGGTGCCTACCAATCCACGTTCGGCGCCGCCAGTACGCTCCCGGCGATCCGCCTGTCGCCAATGTGCCGCCCTGACGACGACAGCCTAGCACTGCCGGATCGCTACGGCAAGCTGGACGTCCGCCACGCTGCCAAGCGCTAGCGCTCAAACGCTTCGAGCTGATGTTCCTGCGCCGCATCGCCGGCGCGTGAAAGTTTCCAGCAAGCCCCATTGTGCCATATCCCAAAAGGGGTCGTTCCGGATACGACAGATAGGCAGGGGCATACTCCTGCGACCCGGAAGAGACGGCGTTTGACGACCATCCCCTCTGCCCCTACAATACGTGCATCGCCTCCGCAAGGAGAAGAGTACCGATTTACAGCTAGCTATCGTCACCCGCGCCCATAGCTCAATGGATAGAGTACCGGACTTCGAATCCGATGGTTGCAGGTTCGACCCCTGCTGGGCGCGCTAACGGCATCCCGTCATAAGAGACCCTAATCCAACACCAGGGAAAGGGGTCTCTTCTTGTGTCTATCCAGGGAAAGAACCAACGGATTCGCCTCGTTCTGCGCCCGGATTTGCGGGTCGAGATGCGCGACTTTCTCCAGCAGCATTCGCCTCGTCACAGTCAGAGTCCTGCTTCTCATCCTTGACGAGACCCACAACCATGGTGATGTTCACGGCGTCTATCGTGCTCTATGGGTCTTCCTGCGGTGGTGGGAGATGGAAACGGGGCCTCAGGATTGGTTCAGCCCTCTGCACAAGGTGAAGCTCCCACGCGTGAACCAGCCCCCTCTGGAGCCGGTGTCCTTTGACGATCTGAGAGCGATGCTCTGGCTACCTGTGCGCTCGTAAGGTCGATGACGTCGCTCCCTTGTGGGTAACCTCTCGAGGGACGCGCCCCAGCCACCAAGGGCTCTGCGAGGTCATCCGCAGGCGCGCAAGACCAGCGGGCGTGCCCGATCCCAGCCTACACGTCTTTCGCCATGGCTTGGCCATTCTGGCATTGCGCGCAGGCTGTGATCTGATAACGTTGCAGGGCCCAGTGGGCCATCTCAGCCTGGCCGTCCTCAGTCGCTACTCGCGCCAAGTGGAGGATGCCCTGCGCGCAAAGCGCATGAACGAATCGGGCCGATCAATCATCTGTTGTAAGGTGGAATTGCGGATCTGCTGCGTCGCGAGGCCCCTTTTCGCTTCTTGACGTAGAACCCAAGAGCACGAGGCCTTACAAACGGTCAGGGGGTATGATATAATGTCATTGAAGGGCTTTGCTGGAGACGCACCGGCCGATTGGGCAATGACGCTCATCGCCGCACCACGTATCATCGCCGCCTCCCCCTCGTCATGCTCAACGCACGATGCAACTCTAGCATCAACAGGAGGAGGGTGCTATGGCAATCATCACCATGTCGCGGCAGATCGGCTCACGAGCGTTAGAGTTCGCCAACCAGCTTTGCTCCGAATTGGGGCTTGTCGCCTTTGACAAGAACCTAATGGCAAAGGTCGCCACCAATGTCGGCCTAAGCGCGCAAGAAATCATCGACTATTCAGAGGACGAGTACGAAAAGCGCGGTTTTTTCGAAGCCCTTTTCCGCCGCTCCCGGGCGCTCGGCGAGGTCTCCATGTGGGTCGATTCGCAGACCCGCACCGTCCGTCAGTTCGATGAGGAGGACGCCATCGGCCTGATCCGCAGCACCATGAACGCGGCCTACAAGCGGGGAGATGTGCTCATCGTGGGTCGCGGCGGCCAGGCCATTCTGGAGAACCGCCCCGGCGTGCTTCATCTACGCGTGGTGGCTCCGTTCGAGGACCGCGTGCTGCAGCTCCAAGCGAGCGAGAAGCTTTCAGCAGCCCAGGCGCGCCGCCTGATCGAGGAGCGTGACGCGGCGACGCAAGAGTACCTGCGCATGTTCCACCACATCGACGTCGACGACCCCACCCTGTACCACATGGTGCTGAACACGGGCAAGCTGAGCGTTGGCCAATGTGTAGACTTGGTCAAGCAAGCGCTGGTTGCGCTACCAGCAGCCAAAGCTGCATAGCTGCTGCGACAGCGGAGCGCCCTGATTCGCCCAAGCGGGCTCGTCGAACACGTCCCGTATGTGTGTCAACCAGGTAGCGCTGGTGGTTCTACGTCAGAAAGTGTGATATTAGCACGGCGGCGCAGCGCTCCACCGCGAGGGTCACGTTCTCCGTGCGCAAGGCGAGCTCCCTGTCGCGAAGCATAGCATCGCGGGCGTTGAGGGCGAGGTTGATCAGCACTTGCACCATATGCCCGCCGTCAGCCACTACGCGGTACCGGCCTTCCGCCCAGCCGAGCGTGCGGCGAACGTCCCCGCCGACTAGGTGAGCCTACTGGCGCGGTCCACGCCACTGAACGAGCCCATGTCGGCCAGAGCGTCGCTGATGGCTTGTCCATGCCTTCAGCGGGGAACTGGATGAACCGCTGAGAGATCCGACCGACGGCGGCCGTAAGTTCGAGCCGCCACCGCAAGGCTTTCCTCACCTAGCGGTGGCTCTCGGCTTTGGCCAGCGCCTGGTAATATCGCGGATGATGAGGGCGCGACCGAGCTCCGGATCCCGCGATGAGGTGAGCGGCACGGTGCTGACGTCGTAGCGGCGCACGTCCTCACCCACGCGCAAGGACACCTCTCTACCCATGTCGCCCCCACGCAAAGGTGCCGGCGAGCTGATCGGGCCGCCAGTGCACGCTTGCTCAAGTTCGCAGGTTGCACCATGCTCAGCAAACAACCGCGTGGTGGTAGCGATCGTGGCCGCGCCGTCAGTGCCCACCGCTGCCAGAGGAGCAAGCGGCCCAGCTAGCACATCCGAAGCGTGGCGCCCAACCGCCCGCCACACCCCGTGCTCTGCCAGGAGCAAGAGCGCAGGGGCGTTGGCGTCGATGACGCGGTCATGCCGATCCAGCGCCAGCACGGCGCCGTTCGTGTGCCCGTTCTCGGCCAAACCCTGTGCGATAGCCACGGTCTCCACGGGAGTCCTTCGCCACAGAAGCGCTGCGATGAGAAGCCAGCACGAGATGATCAGGGCAAGATGCATGGCGACGGCGCCCCAGCCCAGACCAAGCTGAAGGCCAGCCACGCTTGCGAGCAGTGCGATGACTCCCAAAAGGCCGAGAATCCATGCTCGATGAGCCACCCGGCCCACTCCACGCCCAACGTAACGCCTGAGGGCCACACATCCCACGGCCAGGACCCCTAGTCCGTATGCTATGTGTACCCAGAGCCAGATACCTGGAGTAATGGCCACGCCCGCAGCAGCCCACAGCCATCCGTGTTGCGCATTCGTGGCGGCGAGCAAAGCGGTGATGGCAGGGATCAGCCCCAACCGCGTCAAGCCAATTGCAGTTGGCCGTCGTCCGCCACTGACCAGCCCCATGACGAGGCCATACCAAGCGACCGGCAACACTGCGGCAGCGACATACCGGATCCACGTCACCCAGAGCACTATGTCGCCGCGCAAATGCCAGCTAGCGAGACCGTCAACGACCGCCCAGATGGCTAGAGCAATAATGGCACGTCGCAGCAAGCGAACACGAGGCATCGCATGCTGATAGGAGACCAGCATTGCGCCGGCGGCTGCTAGCACGCCGATTGCCAAGAGCGCCAGAGCCTGAGGATTCAGCGTCACGTTCACGTTTGCATGCTCCCGTCTGGTGATGAACCCACATCGGAAGCTCACCTCCGCCGCTCCGCTATCGGTAGGCGTGCTCCTCTACTCGATCACGCATCTATTATACGCCTGATCTGACCACGCTCCGTCGAATCGGTGTTAAGAACGAGCCCCACCGTCTGGACGTTATTTTGACGGAGCATCCCAATGGCTATAATAGGCTAGGCAATTCTTGGGGAGAGGGGGGCCATGAGATACGAGGCCGTGATCGGCATGGAGGTGCACGCACAGATTCTCACGCGCAGCAAGATGTTCTGCTCGTGCTCGGCAGACTATGCCGGAGCCCCGCCAAACTCGCATACCTGCCCCACCTGCCTCGGCATGCCTGGGGCACTACCTACGATAAACAAAGCGGCTGTAGAGGCCACGATACGCACGGGCCTTGCTCTCGCCTGCCAGATCCCACCCTATGCCAAGTTCGATCGCAAGAACTATCCCTATCCGGATCTGCCCAAAGGGTACCAAATCTCCCAGTACGATCTGCCTTTGTGCCGAGATGGCCACCTGTCCATCCGTACCGACGCCGGTCAGCGGCTCGTGCGCATCCGCCGCGTCCATCTTGAGGAAGACACGGCCAAGCTGATCCATCGGCCTGATGCCACGCTCATTGACTACAACCGTGCAGGGGTGCCACTCATGGAAATCGTCACCGAGGCGGATATCCGCACCGCCGAGGAAGCCTGGCGCTACCTGCTCGCCCTGCGCCAGATCCTACGCTACCTCGGCGTCTGCACCGGCAATATGGAAGATGGCGCCATGCGGTGCG
>CAZTMY010000217.1:0-4502 GCA_964614895.1 uncultured Anaerolineales bacterium | reverse complement strand
TCGCGGTGGATATCCCCGGGCCGCGAGAGGCTGGCCGCACGCCACCACGATCCCGCTGTACCAAGGCGCGAATCTGCATTGCCAGCAAACGTGCGCTCCACGGGCGCGTGACCACCAGATCGGCGCCCGCCGCATAGATACGTACCAGATCGTCCTCTTCGGCCTTGCCCATCAGCACCACGAGCGGAGCCGAGGTCTCCGTCCGAATCTGGCCGGCCTGGATCCACAGGTGGCTCGCCCGCACAGCCAGCACGATCAGGCCACCAGGGTCAATCCGCCAGGCACTCAGGGCGCTGGCCAGATCGCGGAACGAGCGAACGGGTAGCCCCGCCCGCTGCACCGAGAGCCCCAGATAGGCGCTCTCATCGGCATCATCGCAAATCAGAGCCGCGTACGCGTGCCGCTCTTCCTTGCGCGTCCCGGCCCCGCCCATAACGGTTAGCCTCCGCAAACCTCGTGGAGCCGCTGCATATAGTAGCAATGGTTCGCGAACGAGATGTCGGGCGGCTCTGAGTGATCGGTGAACGGGATGTAGCCACCCGCCTCGATCGCGGGGCGCAGGCGCTCCAGCTCCGCATCGATGGCCTCGGGGCCCGCTGCCAGCGCTCGCTTGTTCACTCCACCCCAGATAAAAAGGTCTCGACCGAATCGCTTTTGGATACGCACCACATCCATGTTAGCCTGCACCTCAAACGGCCAGTGAAGGTTGATCCCGGCCTCCAGCCAGATTGGGATCAACGGCTCGGAATAGCCGTCGGAATCCAGGCCGATCCACTCGACGCCCGCAGAATGGAGCACGTCCACCACGCGGCGGTAGCGGGGCAGCATGTACTTGCGAACCATTCGTGGCGAGATCAAAGGCGCCTTGTTGTAGGCCATATCCTCCCAGAACGCGAACACATCCGGTACCACCACCTCGAGGATCTGCTCCATCATGGCGATCATAAAGTCGGCGTCGGCGTCCATCATCTCTTCCACAAACGCGGGATCATCGTAAAAGAGCTGGCAGAGCCGCTTGACGCCAACTAGGTTGCGAAGCGGACCAAAGAACCCGCCCCACCGGTCCGAGAAGATGATCAAAGGGTAGGGCTCCGCCCGCCAGGCCTTGAGCTGGTCACGCCAATCGGGGCCAATGCGCTTGCTCAGATCAGGTTGCATGCGCTCGCGCCAAAAAGCTCGGAACTCTTCCCGCGTTTCGACGGGGAACTTGACGAACTGGGGCATGGAGCTCCAGGGCTGATCCTTGCGCTCGCGCATCAGGATGCCCTCATGGTTGATATAGAGGATATGAGCGTCGTCCTCCTCGACCACTTGGCGCTCAAAGGGTGGATAGGGAAAGAACCACTGACTGAAGAACTGCCGGCGGTCGGCTCCCATGGTGATATCGAACGTATCGGGGTCCCAGCCCTCAGATTTCCAGCGCTCCATGGTCTCGGGCCAGGCGCCCCCATAATAGACCGGCACATGATCCACAGGCTCGTATCGCATCCATGCCCGAAAGCGTTCCAGATCGTCCATGAACCCCCCTCGCTATGAATATGTGTGCTCGACGAATGGTTTCTTGGCGCCGGTAGACTATACTATGGGGCAGCGTCTGGGGCAATCATGTGAGGATCTGCTATGAGCGCAAGTTACTTGGAATCGCCAGAACCCTGGTTGGACAAGGCGTACCAGCACGCAGCAGAGGGCAATGTCCTGCGCGCGCTTGATCCGTCGGTATTCTTTGGCTACTGGTCTGTCTGCGCTGACCGAGAAGGCTTTGGCCGTGGGTACACCTATCCCAGTCTAGACGGCCATCAGCTCAGCCACGCCTTGCTTTACCTGGGCCGAAAGGCGGAGGTCGAGGCTAACTGGGGCTTTGTGCGGCGGTACCAACGCAAAAACGGCAAGTTGCCCATCCGCATCGACGATCGCGGCGAGGGGCTCTACACGCATTGGGTGCCCGGCAACCCGCTCGGAGCTCTAGGAGCAACCACCTATGCCCACAATGCATACGCCCTCTGTGCACACACCCATGACGACACCTGGTTAGCCAGCAACCTAGAGAGCATCAACCTATCCTCCCGCTATCTTGCCAGCCTGACGAGCGCCGAGGGTCGCGTTGGAGGCTCGGGCTACTATGTGGAGATGCCCACGCGCGTCGCCTGGGACGGCGTGACCCAGTGCTATGCTGTGGACGCGCTTCAGCGCACCGCTGCCCTCAACCTTTGCGCAGGCCAATTGCGTGAGGCCCGCATGTGGGCGGCATTGGCTCGGCGCATCCGCAGCAACTTCGGTCGAGAGTTCTGGCGGGACGGCCACTGCGTGGAGTACATCCATCCCGAACGCGGCGCCGTCAACTGGCACGGGTTGACCGATGTGGACTGGGCGGCCGTAGCCGTCGGGATGCTGCCGAGAGAGGCCACACATACACTGTGGCGACGTCTGCGCAACGCGGAGGGATTCCGATACGGTGGCATGCCAACGGGCATCAGCGCGCGTCCCGACACTTACGAGGACTGGGAGTTCGTGACCCGCGACCAGATCAGCGACGAGGCGTGGCCGGCGCATATGCCTCGCCGACATGATCTCGCAGCCATGGGACGCGTCTGGTACTTGGAGGCGTGGGCGCGAGCGCGCATGGGTGACGTCACCGGCCTGCTGAATGGGTTGCGCTCCGTCGCCCAGGTCGGCGAGGTCAACGGGTATTCGTGGCACGAGCGCTATTACCCATCCGAGGCGGGACCACGCCCTGGGGGGCCACTCACCTACTGCGAGTATCCTGCTAACCTCGTACGCATCGTGAACCAGTTCCTTCTGGGTGTGGAACCTTCGCTAGGCGAACGCATCGTTCTCCGTCCGCGGGTGCCTCGCGCGTGGTGGCGCGAGGGATTCTCCTTTCACACGCATGTCGGCGATGCGACGCTTGCGCTTGAGGCCCAAGATGACCGAGTCAACGTACGCATCCAACGCGCACCGCAGCGGACGCTACACCTCATTGCGCCCCAGGGACTCGCCTGGCGGAGCTCAGACACAAACCACGTCTCCAGCAGGCTGACTCGGCCTATCGCCGACGCGGCCGAGGTGTCTCTACAGATGATTCTTGTCCCCTACACAACGCAAGGATGCCATCATGAAGCCTAGCGATCTCTTCCCGACAGCAGATCCCCAGGAGATGGGCTTCCGTCCTGGTGGGTTGGACGCTGCCCGCGCCTTTGTAGAGGAGGAACTGCAAGCCGGCACCTTCCCTGGCGCCTCTTTGGTTGTGATCCGCGACGAGCGTACGGTGTTCGAGGATACCTGGGGCAGCTATTGTGACGGCAAGACGCGCGACCGCCCCTATAGTCTAGAGACCACCAACCTGTTCTACTCGTTCAGCAAGCCCATCTCGGCCACCGTGGTAGCCATGGCAGTGGAGCGGCATCTCCTAGATTGGGATGATACCGTCGCCTCGCACGTGCCCACCTTTGGCCAGGGGAGCAAAGGGGAGATCACCATCCGCCAGCTCCTCACACATTCGGCGGGGATCCCCTCCGTCGAGCTGCGAGAGGCGATCACTGAGCGAGGCTGGGAGGCTAACGTCGAGGCATGCTGCAACCATCCGCTAGAGTGGCCTCCAGGCAGTCGTTCCGCCTACCATGCGCTCAGCGGCATGCTGATGGCAGCCGAGTGCGTACGCCGCGCGACAGGAGGCGGTACGTGGGACGAGATCGCTCGCGAATGGCTGTTCGAGCCGTTGGGAGCAGAGACCCTTTCGTTTTCCCGGCCACGCCCAGGCGCTGACCTAGCGCTCACCCCGCAGCCTGAGGCCCTGCCTACGGCGTTCAAGCCCGACGTCTTCTGGGCCATGGGGCAACCAGCCGGAGGGTGCTTGGGAACGCTGGCCGACATCCACCGCTTTCTCTGGTTGCACCTGAATGAGGGCGTCTTCAGGGGGAAACGCCTGTTGAAAACCGCCACCGCTCGCGAGATGCGCCGCAACCAGCACGCGCCGGCCATCGAGGCCGCGCGTTCTGCGGGTCGCCAGCCCAACCATGAGCCCTGGGGACTCGGGTGGTTGCTACGCGATGGGTTGAAGGAGCACTGGTTCGGCTTTGGGCAACATACCGATCCGCATACATTTGGGCACGCCGGCATCGATACGGTCATGACCGTGGCCGAGCCATGCGCTCGCCTATCCATCTCGTTTCTGACGACGGCGTCCCACCCGGATCCGGCCGTCGTCACTCGGGTGCGAAATCGGGTCACCGATCTGGTGATGGAGGCGCTAGGCTAGTCCGCAATGCCCCTTAGCGGCAAAACGCAGAGTATCACGCAGCAGGCGGATTGGCGCCGCGGCCTGGCGTACTGCTACCCCCATCCAGCAAACTGCCGAGGAGATGATTAAAGACGCCAAAGACGTGCTGCGCGTCATGACGCCAGGCAGCAGCTATGTATTCAACCCCATCCACAACATCCGTCCAGAAGTGGTGGTGGAGAACATCGTGGCGCTCTACCAGATGGCGCTGGCCTATGCCGAGTGA
>CAZTMY010000216.1:0-4511 GCA_964614895.1 uncultured Anaerolineales bacterium | reverse complement strand
AGCTATACCCCGGTGTCCGCTAACCAGAGCTACGAGGACACACGCTCTACGCGCATAGTGATCAGGCCGAGGCGCACGCCAATATCCGCGCGACAATCGTATCCTGGACCTTGCCTGTGGCACCGGATGCCATCTGCGCGCTCTACGCGAGGAGGGCTTTGGCCCTCTGTACGAACGGGTGCTGAGGAGCTGACTCTGGCGCTGCACGGGTAATTCCGACAACCCAAACCCTCCCCCGCTACGAGCGCGGGGGAGGGTTTTCCCTCGGCTAGGCCTCGACGAACAGGTAGACACGCACACCTTGCATGGCCACGGGCACCGTCAGACGGATGCCCGAGTCTACGAGCTCGTATGCGGCTGGCTCGGCCTCGCCTCGGCCATTGCCGAGCGGGTCAGCCGCCCATCCCAGCGCGCCCTCGGGATGCAGAGGCAGTGTCAGCGTCAGTGATCCCTCAACGTCGTCGGAATTCACGCTCAGTATCCATGCCTGCCGTATCCCTTCGGCCAGCTCCTCCGCTGGCAGCGGCGCGAACGTCAGGTTCACAGGATTCTCAGCAAACGTCCAAGTGGTCTCATCCAGAGTGATAGCGGTTGTATTCCCCCCAGCAAAGGCAACCAGCCTCCCGTCTTTTACCCGATAACTCATCAATAGGTCACCGTGGTAGGTGACGCGGTGGTCGCCCATCGGCACGTCATCCAGGGTTATCTCGCGCGGAGGTAGTAATGACTCGTCGTACGTCTCGCCCTCTTCGCGGAAGAATCCACCTGGCCAATCCTCCTCGATAGCATAGTAATGCGGCGCCACGCTGACGGCGCCGTTAGGCGAACGGCACACCATGTATGGGCCGCTGTTGGCGAGGACCTCGGCCCAGCCGTCGCCATCGTAAGCACCCAACGCTGCCAGCAACTCGTACAGGGCGCGGGGGGCGTCGGGCGTCGTGCTCGACTGGTCATCCCGCGGGCGAGCGCCTAGGTACGCCAGCAACCCACCGGCATCGGTACGGCGCAAAGCCCCCACGGCCTGCTCTTGGCCATCCACCATGACCACAGCCGTCACGTCGGTCCCGCTACATGGGCTTACCGGATAGACATGGTCGACCAGCAGATGGGTCGGCACACGGTAGGGCGACACCTGGCCCAGCGGTCCTTGGAAGCGCACTATCTCGCCCTCAGCGACGAGCCCGAGCGCCGGGTCCCGCGCCTGTCGCAGCCCGAACAGCTCCTGCCAATCCTCGAGCGCTGGCGTGTCGTCCTTGTAGAGCGCGGGTGCCGGGCCCGTCCACACCACGCGGCCACCACGCTCCGCTATGGCCGCGAGCGCGCCCAACGTGGCCCGCTCCACCAGCGGCTGGAACAACACCAGCACTGTGCCATAAATCTGGTCCTTGACCTGGACGCGGCCATCTCCTAGCACCTCGGCCCACTCGGCGAACTGCTCATCGGTGATATAGTCGCAGTAGCCGTACTGGACCATCCAGGTGCCGAATCGCTCCTCCACATAGTTGAGATCGAGCGGGTGGATAGCCAGCACCGGCGATGCGCGATGCTCCCAACCCTGAACCCACGTCGCCGTGTCCCTTGCTCCTCCCAGCCCCATGGCCGCGGCCACGGCGCGCACCCGCTCCGATACAGCCTTGGGCGCACCCCAATGACCGTAATAGCTGTAGGACACGTCGTTCCACTTGCCAAAGCTACAAGCCAACGCCGCCCCATAGTAGTTGCGGTCGATGTAACCACCCTCGGGATGGTCCGTGCCCATCCCTGTGAGAAAGTCGCCCCACCGAAAATAGTTGTAGCAGGCCGACACGTTCTCGCGTATGGACGACGACCAGTCATACGCTGGCGTGTAGTCATAGCGACTGCGTGGGGCGTCCTTGGGAGCCCAGGCCGCGTCGGTATGGTCGCAGGTGGGGGCCTCCTGCCAGGTGGCATGAGCGCGGGTCCAGATGCGATCCCGTCCAAAGAGCTCCTCGCCGTAACGCTTGGCCTCAATGAACAAGTTCACCACCTGATTGGTGAGCAGCGTAAAGTAATCGCGGCGGAACTTCCATGTAGCGTGGATGTCCTCCAGCGTTGGGCCAAAGACGTGCTGCGCGGGCTCGGGCTCAGCGCCAGGCTTCTGCAGGAAACCGTGCTGCCCGTAGGAGAAATAGACTAGATAGCGCGCGAAATCGGTGTACTGATCGCCGTGTGCTTGACAGTAGGCTTTCACCAAGCCGGGCGTGAGGTGCCGCGTAGTGATCTCAGTCGTGCCGAAATGGTTGCGCAGATCCCAGTCGAATTGGATGTGCATCTCGTCCGAGTAGAACGAATCGAAGGAGACTCCCACATCCCGATACGCCTCGAGCATCTCCTTGAGGTAGGGTAGGGCGTCGGCGGCGAAATAGTCCATCTCCTCCACGTCGTACACGATCACGGCCAGGACTCGGTCGCGCGCGCCAACGTCCTCGACCTTGCCCGAGACCACGCCTGGAGCGAACGCATAGCCCGAGCTGAAGGACTGCCGCGCCTCGTCGTTCACGGCGAGGCTGGCGCTAGCAGAGATATCCCGGATGTTGCCCGGGTCTACGGCGTAGCAGTGCGTGCCAGGGATACGTTGCTCAGAGAAGGCGTAAGCGCGGATGTCTGACACGTGGAGCGGCACGGGCCCCTTGTTATGGAACCACTGCCGTTGGACGCGCATGGGCACCTCGAACGAGCCATCCTGCCGCAGCAGCCCTTCCTGGAATTGGTAGCTCTGGCTCCCTCGCCCCTTGTCGCGATAGTAGCCCGGGCCCAGGTCCAGCGGCGAGAGGACGCTGGCGCCAAAGCCGACGCCTCGTTCTCGCGCCACGTCGTGTAGTGCCTTGAAGGTGCGGATGCATTGGGGGCTGGTGGGAAAGTACTTGCGCTCCTCCCCCCCGAAAAAGAAATCATAGGCCACGTTGATAAGGGCGTGGTCGCGTCCCTGGGCCTCGTTGGCCATTTCGACCATGCTGCGGCCAAAGGCACGCAGCTCGAGGCCGGGGTCATCCTCTAGGGCCTCCATCTCTTCGTCGCTGGTGATGATCAGCGCCCCGCCTGCGGTGGCCAACATGCGTTGGACCTCAGTCAGCCGATGGATCTGCTTCTCCATAAGGTTGTTCCTCCATCTTGGGGATGCTCAGCATCGTCAGCATAGAGCGGAGCGGACGGAAGCGCAAGAGAGCGCGTTCTTTCACCTAGAATGTCACCGGCTGCCCAGCCATCCGATGTACAACACCCACATCGCAAAGGGAGGAGGCCCTGCTCGTCGGTAACGTTCTTGTCTGATCGGACACGGAGAATGAAATGAGGCCCAGATCCTATCCGGGGACGCGTTACCGACCGTCAGGTGGTTTGTCTCTACGGATAGGACGAGGTCGTGGCGGGGGGACGTTACGGCGGATGCCCGCGCGCATCTCTTGCTCCTGGGCACACTTGACGCATAGCGTCGTCTCGGGAACGATCTCCAGTCGCTCTGCGGGGATCGGCTGACCACACATCTCACAGATACCGTAGCTGCCGTTCTCTATCTTTTCGATGGCGTGGTTGAGCTGTCCGAGCTTCTCTTGCAGGCTGTAGATAAAAGAGAGTGCTTTGCTTCGCTCATAGATGTCGGCAGCCGCATCGACGAGGTCTTCATCGCCAGCGGATGCTGGCTCGATCTCGGCCCGGGCCTCGGCCTGCAAGCGCGCGATCTCTGCTACGGTTCGGTCGCGCTGCTCCAGCAGATCGTGCAGGCGCTTTTCCTTGAACTCATCCATCTTGACTCCCTCGATCACTGCTAGAAGCGGATTAGCGAAAAGACCGGGTAGCCTTCCAGCGCCTCACGGCCATGAAGCGCCTCCAACTCGATGAGGAAACCGAAACCGGTGACGTGCCCGCCCACCTGCTCGACTAGCTGGCAGGCAGCGTGTGCCGATCCGCCCGTCGCGAGTAGATCATCGACGATGAGTACTTTGTCGCCCGGCTTGATGGCATCCACATGCATCTCTAGCTGGTTGGTCCCATACTCCAGATCGTACTCAACCTTCACCGTCTGCGAGGGCAGCTTGCCGAGCTTGCGCACCGGCACGAGCCCTGTACCAAGCGCGTAGGCCATCGGCGCCCCAAAGATAAAGCCCCGTGACTCGATGGCGACGATCTGATCCAGATCGTCCTCCGCATAGTGTGCTACCATGGCATCGATGGCAGCCTTGAACCCAGCCGCATTCTGCAACAGGGGGGTGATATCCTTGAAGAGGATGCCTTCCACCGGAAAGTCAGGCACGTCACGGATCAGCTTGGCTATGTCGATCATGGGATGTGTCGTACCTCCTCACCTATCTAACTACGCAAGCGGCCTGGCTCTGGTAGAACAATAGTCCCCTCGACAGGGGACTGGCCAGCCATATATGAGCAATGGCAATCATAACATTGCCAACCGACGGTGTCAAGCAGATGCGACCGAGGGCGCTACCCCGGCTATGGCTGATGCCGGGTAACTGCCAAGCCCCGCCTTTTTCTATTTT
>CAZTMY010000215.1:0-4525 GCA_964614895.1 uncultured Anaerolineales bacterium | reverse complement strand
GGTGGCGCCCGGCAGCCCTTGCCCCTTGGTCTTGACGACCCCCAGCAGGTCCATCGCGCCCTCGCCCAGCGTCTCCCACTTCATACGTTCAATACCCCGCTATCGCTCATCAGCCGGCACGATGCGCACTGGAACCCGACGCGGCGCCTTGGGCAAGCGTACATACAGAAACCCATGCTCATACACAGCATCCACCGCATCGGGATCCACCGTCCAGCCAAGCTGGAGCTCGGTTAGGAATGCTCCGTACCGGATCTCCATGTTCTGATAACTACGTTTGCCTCCGGGATCACGCCGCACGCCCGAGATGACGAGACGGCGATCCATCAACTCGATGAGAAAATCCTCCTCGCGCATGCCGGCGACCTCAACCTTGATGACCACCTGCTCATCAGTCTCGTAGGCATCGGTGGGCGGCCGCCAGGGGCCACTGCCCCCCCCGATCGACCAGCCGCCATCCCTCAGGCGCATAAAGAGGACCTGTGCCAACCCATCCTGACCTGCATCCATCGGGTCACCTCATCAAGCCTCAGACCGGCATATAACCTCCCTATGATTCTAGCACACTAGACCAAATCACTCAAATATACAGCTAGCTCGCCTCCAGGCCTTTGCTCTTCAGCAAGACTGGCGGGGGCTTTCGAGCGCACTATCAGCCCAATCGCCTAGTTGGGTAGATCTCACTCCCAGGGCAGATAGCAAATCTTCAGCGCCTCGCCAGCCTCCAACATGCGCACGCCCTCAGCGTACTGCGCCAGGGGCAACCTGGCACTCACCAGCGGCCGAAGATCGAGCTTGCCGCTGGCAATCAGGTCCAAGGCATACTGCGCTGCGCGCACGTGATGCCCAGGATAGCCAAACAGCCGTAGGCCGGCATGCCTCACACTATAGACATAGTCCTCACGCTGTACTCCAAACAGAGCAAGGGTCTCATCCGTGTGATCCATCATGAAATGGACCGAAGCCGCCAAGCCAACGCAGTCGATGCTGGTCTCAAAGGCACCGGGCTGGCGTCGCTTCGGTGGTAGTTGCTCCGCCGGCCCCAAAGGGTCAAAGGCGTCATCCACATCACCCGCCTCTAGCGCCAGCCGCCTTCGCTCGGAGTTGGGCTCCGATCCCACCACAGTATAGGCCCCCTCTGCCCCGAGCATCTGGGCAGCCACACGCCCAGCCGGCCCCAAGCCACTCACGCCCACGCGTTGGCCCTGAATCCCACCCCAAGCCTTGAGCTCTAGGATACTCGCCGCCACGCACATGGAGAGCTCCAGCGAGACGACCTCGTCCAAATCCACGCCATCAGGCACTTGAAGCACATTGGCGCTCTCTGCCAGCACATACTGCGCATAGCAGCCCGGCCGATCCTGCCCCTGGTCCCGCCACATAGCCACGCGATCCCCTACGCCAAAGCCAGACACACCCTCGCCCACCGCATAGATCTCGCCGGCCGCCTCATGGCCCGGTTGGCCCGGTGCATAGGGATACGGCACGGGGCCACTACCCACGAACATGGGCTCGCCGTGCCAGATATGTAGATCCCAATGCGGGCACGTGTTCACCTCCTGGACCCGGATCACCACCTGCCCGGGCCCCGGTTCAGGCACCGGCAAACGGACGATCTCGGCCAATCCCGGAGCTTTGATCTGCAACGCACGCATCATGTCCATGTCAGTATTACCCCCAGCGTCTCATCTCGGTTCGACACAATCTGCTGCCAGGCTTCCTCCGCCCGCTCCACTGGATACTGGTGGGTCACTAGTGAGCCAGCATCGAGCCAGCCAGCCGCGAGTAGCTGCAGCGTATCGTCCATGCGCTCCTGCGTCCAGCCGCTGGGGCAGTGGAGGCTGATCTCGCCCAAGCGCAGCTTCTGGATATCGATTCGCCCTTCCGTACCACAAAATCCAGCAGAGACGATGTGGCCGCCATGCCGCAACATGGGAAGCAACGCCTCCACCAAGGGCACGTCACCGACCGTATCCACAAGCACGCCCACCTGGTCGCCAGCGACCCGCCGTACGGCATCAGAGGGGGCCTCTTGCTCGGTATTCACCACCACGCTGCCAGGCGCCGTTAGCTTGGCAAGGCGACCATCGTGATGCCCCAGCATGAGGACCCTAGCCCCTCGCCATGCTAGCGTCTGCGCTGACCAGTGCCCCACCAAGCCATCGCCCAACACTATGGCCCACTCGCCAACGCGAACCGGCGCCCTGGTCCCACAGTTATAGCCCACCTGCGTGAGCACCAGCCCGCTGGCCTCGACCGCTCCTAGGCCCTCTGGCAGCCTCCAAACCTGCTGCTGAGGCGTGACCGCGGGCGACACGTGGCCGCCGTAGGCACTCACCCCGTAGGCCACGCGGCTCACCGATGCGAACACCCAATCGCCCTGGGCAACGCCTGTCACCTGAGAGCCCACCGAGCGCACCACGCCCGTCTTCTGATAGCCCGGCACCCGCGGGAACGGCGACGGATCGCCAGGTAGATACGGCGTATCGCCGGCCGTACGTTCCCCGCGCAAGAACGACCCCTCCGTCCCAGGGCTAATCCAAGAGTATCGCACATCGACGACTATGTCCTCAGGCCCAGGTTCAGGGACCTCCACTGGCCCAAAATCAACCGTGTTAGGTGCCAGGAACCGAACGGCTCTCGCCTCCATGCTCCCTCCAGTTCTACCTCCTAGCGCTACCAAGCCGTGTAGCCACCGTCCACGACAATGACCTCGCCGGTCACATAGCTGGAGGCCTCGGACGCCAGGTAGATGGCTGCCCCCGCCAGTTCGTCGGGTTGCCCGGGCCGTCCCATGGGGATCGCTTGCATCCATCGCTCCCCATACGCAGGATCATCAAAGAAGGGTTGCGCCATGGGTGTCGCCATATAGCCGGGCGCAATGGCATTGACCCGAATCCCGTACGGCGCCCACTCGCACGCCAGCGACCGCGTCAGATGGATCACGGCGGCCTTGCTGGCGTTGTAGGAAGCTTGCGCCTGTGGAAAGTTCACGATCATGCCAGACATGGAGGCGATATTGATGATCCGCCCTCCGCCCGCCTCCTTCATCGGACCCACAACCGCCTGACAGCAGTAGAATAGCCCGTCGAGGTTGACGGCCATCACCGCGCGCCAGTCTTCCTCAGTGACCTCCTCCGCGGGCGCCCACTTGGTGATGCCAGCGTTGTTCATGATAAAGTCGATACGACCGAACGCCGACAGCGTTCGCGCCACCATAGCATCAACGCTGTTTCGATCGGTGACATCGGTCTCCACAAAGAGACCGTGCCGTCCCCGGCGCTCCACCTGAGCTGCGGTGACGGGACCCGTCTCGGGATTCAGCTCTGCCACGACGATATCAGCCCCGGCATCGGCAAAAGCCAAGCAGAAAGCCTGGCCAAGCCCTTGCCCGCCACCTGTGACGATGCCAACTCGCCCCTTGAGAGAGAACCTGTCTAGGATCATCTGACCGCTCCTCACTCGAACTGCACCGCTAGCGGAATGGGCCGATGCTAACGCTCGCGTCGGATCGTGTCAACGCGGCCACCGGCTAGATAGGCCAAGGACAGGCACAGCTCGCATTAGGAGGTTACGCAGATGCTAATGGCAACCCGATAAGCTGGAGGGGGAAATGCATCCGGGGGCATAGCACACAGAAAACTCCCAGGCCACGGGGCACACGGGAGCTCTCCAGAGGAGATATACGTTTGGCTCCTCGGGCTGGACTCGAACCAACAACCAACCGGTTAACAGCCGGTCGCTCTACCATTGAGCTACCGAGGAACGTCCCCAAAGACAGTGGCTATTCTAATCCCAAAGCCGCGCGAGGTCAAATCCCGTCGCCAAGACCTCGCTAGCTCAAATAGTCACGCAAGCGGCGGCTACGCGTGGGATGGCGCAATTTGCGCAGCGCCTTGGTCTCAATCTGACGGATTCGCTCGCGCGTGACACCAAACTCCTGCCCGACCTCTTCCAGTGTGCGAGGTTGGCCATCCTCAAGACCAAATCGGAGCGTCAAGACCTGCCGTTCGCGCTCTGTGAGCGAGCCCAGCACATCGTGCATCTGCTCCTTGAGCAGCTCCTTGGTGGTCTCCTCCACAGGCCCCGCGATGGACTCGTCTGGGATGAAATCGCCGAACTCGCTGTTATCTTCCGAGCCGACGGGCATCTCCAACGACATCGGCTCCTGCGCGATACGTATGTACTGTCGCACCTTGTCCGTGGCCCGTCGGAGACTCTGCGCCACATCGTCCGGTAAAGGCGTGCCATCTCGTTCCGCCGCCTCGATGGCACGCCGTTCCGCGTCCGTCACTAGATTCATCTCGATGGCGATCTCTTGCGGCGTAGGCTCCCTGCCAAGTTTCTGTTGGAGCCCGTGCATAGCCTGGGCTACGCGGTTGATCGTCGCCACCATGTGCACAGGGATACGAATCGTACGTGCCTGATCCGCTATGGCCCGACTAATCGCCTGCCTAATCCACCAGGTTGCATAGGTGCTGAATTTGTAGCCCTTGCGATAGTCAAACTTTTCCACAGCTCGCAG
>CAZTMY010000214.1:0-4565 GCA_964614895.1 uncultured Anaerolineales bacterium | reverse complement strand
CGCCAGCATGCGCAACGCCATCTATGACGGCGCCGATGCGTTTGGCGTCATGCTGGGATCGCTGGAGGCGCCGTATCGTACCAGGAGCGAGCTAGAGCGTGTGTTCGCCTATGCCAGCGACAAGCCGATCCTGGTGATGCACTATCGCCACGCCGGCAGCGGCTTGACGGACGAGGACCTGGTTGGAAGCCTCATTGGGGCCATCGAGGCGGGGGCCTCGATGTGCGACGTCATGGGGGACATGTTCGACCCGTCGCCGCTGGAGCTCTCCAAGAAGCCGGCCATCATCGACAAGCAGCGGCGGCTGGTGGACGAGATCCACGCCATGGGCGGCGAGGTGCTCATGTCGTCGCACACGTGGGTGTTCATGACGGCCGAGGCGACCATCGAGCACGCCCAGGCGCTCGCTTCCCGTGGCGCCGACATGGTCAAGATCGCAATGTGCGCCCACAACGAAGACCAGTTGCTGGAGGTCTTGCGCACGACGACCTTGCTCAAGCGCGAGCTCGACGTGCCTTTTCTACATGTCTGTATGGGGCAATATGGCAAGATGCATCGGGTGATCTCAGCGGTGCTTGGGTCCTCGCTCGTGCTGTGCGTCCCGCAGTACACTGCGACCAGTCACAGGGAGCAGCCGTTGCTGCGCTCCGCCAAGGCCGTGCTGGATAACCTGGACTGGGGGATGGCGCGGGACGATCAGCTCGGGGCCGTGCGATAGCCGTCTTTGGGACTGTTGCGCTCCGATCCGCAGGCTTGACGGATTGGCTGGGTTGGGCCTAGGCTTGGGCGTAGGCACGGACGGCAGCATGTCGTAGCGCTTTAGAAGGAGAGGGACGACGATGGCGCAGACGCCGCGAGAGGTAGTGGACGGGCTCCTCAGAAATACAACCTATGAGCGCGTGGGGCTCATGGGCTCGCCGTGGTGGGACACAATGGTTCTCTGGACAAAGCAAGGCTATCCGATGCGTGCCGAGTACAAGCAGCCGGGCGATTTCCGATGGGATGCGCAAGACGGCCGCTCGGTGATGGTCGAAGAGGCCGGTGTGTATGAGGACCCCGTTGCGGACTGGCGTCACTTTGGCTACGACATGGTAGGCGTGGGTCCCTGGTTCGATGTCATGCCAATTCGCGGCTATGACGAGCTGCTGGAAGAGACTGACGAGTGGGACGTGCGACGGAATGGCGCCGGTGCCGCGCTCAAGTATTGGAAGCACAAGATGGGCACGCCGGAGCACATCGATTTCCTCATGACCAGCCGCGAGATCTGGGAGCGCGACTATCGGCCCCATCTGGAGACATTCGATCCCGATCGGGTGGACGTGGAGCGCTGCAAGAAGTCCTTTGCCGCTGCGCGCGCCGAGAATCGTTGGGTGCACTTTGGGCACATGTTCATCTGGGAGCTGATGCGCCAGAGCATGGGCGACGTGGTCATGTACGAGAGCCTGCTGCTCGACCCCGACTGGATCCACGACTATAACCGGGTGTACACGGATTTCTACAAGGCCGCATTTACCTATATGTTCGAGGAGATCGGCCTCCCTGATGGCATCTGGCTCTATGAGGACCTGGGCTACAAGAATGGCCTGTTCGCGTCGCCCAAGGTGTTTCAGGAGCTGATCTTCCCCTACTATGCCGAGCTGGTGGACATGTTCCACAGCTATGATCTGCCGGTAATTCTACACTCGTGTGGGAGCACCGCGGCGGCGCTGGATATGATCGTCGAGGCTGGCTTTGATGGGCTCAACCCCATGGAGCGCAAGGCGCTGAACAACGAGCCGTTCACCTTTGCCGAAACGTACGGCGACAAGCTCGCCTTTGTTGGTGGCCTGGACGTGCGGCACCTGGAGAGCAACGATCCGGAGCGGGTTCGCCGCGAGGTGGCCGACTATGTGGATGGCATGAAGGCGCGCGGCGCGCGGCTGGTGTTCGCCGAGGATCACTCGATCCCGCCGACGGTGCACTATGATACATACCAGCTCGCGCTGGAGGTCTATCGTGAGCACATGTGGTACTAGGATAGCAGGCGAGCGACTAGGTTCGCGCTCATCGGCGGACTGATCGCACGAACGGGCGGAGCAACTGCTCCGCCCGTTTCTGTGTGTCTGCGCCCAACTAGGTAGTGAAGGATCGGACCATGCCGCGGATCGCTCCCAGCAGACCTCCACCGACGACGAGCACCGCCAGGGCTAGGAGCAGCAGGGCGACATATATGAGCGGTGGTCCCAGGATCATTGGCAGAAGTATCCGCGGGATATCGGCGGGGACATTGTCCAGCCGGGCCAGGGAGTATCCGAGCAGGTTGACGCCCTGCGCCCACGATGGCAGGTAGTAGAGGGCGGCGCCAACGCCGGCCGACGCCAGCGCCCAGACGATCCAGAGAAGCCAGCGGTGCTTGGCAAAGGGCTTGCGCACGGCCGTCACGGTTTGGGTCAGGATCTTCCATCCCCCAGAGGCCCACCGCCAGCTTTCGGGGAGCATGACGCCCAGGGTGCGGTGGATTATGCGCCAGGATTCGGCGAGCAACGAGACGCTGGCCGTGACCGGTACCTCGATGGGCGCGCGGCCGTCGGACGTGACCGTCAGATGTGCGTGCTGCTGCTTGCGAAAGGGCAGCTCGCTGGCGTGGATGCGCACGCGCACCTCGGCGGGACGATGGGTCCACAGGTGCACCACGCTGGGCTCTACCTCGACCCACGGCTGGGACGGCGTGATGGCCGCGCGGGCATAGCCTCGTGTGGCGTTGCGGAGCTTGAGCGTGCGATCGAGGCTGGCGTGGCGTGCGATCCGCCCCAGGGCGAGCTCTTCCGGTTCGGGCGTTGGCTTGGGATGAGGCAGGCCCGGGTCCACGGCGCGGAGAAAGCGCTCCAGGCCGGCGTCGTGGTTGCTCTCGTTGGCGGCGATCTCGTCCGCCAGCAGGACCAGGTCCAGCCGGTTGATGTCGCGCAGCCAGCGAGCGAAATCCCCGTTGTAGAGGAACGAGCGCGCGGCGTCCCAGTGCTCGTCTGAGAGGGCGGGCAACGCGCCAACGCTGCGGATGGGCGTCCCCCCCGGGAAGGTAAAGCTCTCCAACGTGCGTTTGGGCGTGACCAATGTCTCCAGCGCCTGCCGGAGCTCGCGCGCTGTGGGGCGAGCGTCGGGCTGATTGCGCAGCGTCTGACCCAGCGTAGCGCGCAGCTCGCTGGGGATGCGGTCCAGCTCGGGCCAAGTGAAGGGATGCTCGCGCGGGTCGTCGTCCGTAAGCAGGTGATAGAGCGTGGCACCCAGGCTAAACACGTCCGAGCGGGCCACTGGCTTGCCGCGATACTGCTCGGGCGGGGCATAGCCGTCCGTGCCATAGACAGAAGCTCGTTTGTCAGAGCCCGGCCCTTCGCCTTTGGGGATGCGGGCGCGCGCTGTGCCAAAGTCCACCAGGCGGACCTGGCCCACGTGTTGCTCCACGATCAGGTTGGCGGGCTTGATGTCCTGGTGGATGACGGGCCGCGGCAGGCTGTGGAGGTATTCCAGGATCTGGCAGACGTGCACGGCGTGGCGGAGCAGCTCCTCGCGGGGCATGCGCTGCGCTGGGATGATGCGGCCTTGGCGGTCCTCGTGGGTCACATATGCTTGGAGATCCTGCCCTCGGATGTACTCCATGACGATGTAAAAGCGCCCATTCTCGGCAAAGAAGGACAGGATCTTGGGGATGCCGGGGTGGCTCAACGTGGCCAGGATGCGGCCCTCATCCTCGAATCGCTGCTGTGCCCGCTGGCGCTCCTCCGGGTCGGACGTGTCATAGTAGTCCAGCATCTCTTTGATCACACAGTGCCGGTCAAAGGCGCGGCGGTCGATGGCCAGGTACACGTGCCCCATGCCGCCCTTGGAGATGCTGCGCAGGATATGATAGTCGCCGTGGCTGAGCGACGCGCCAGCGCGCAGACGGCCGTCGTCCTGGACGCGCTGGCTGAGCGGGTGTCCACAGCGGCTGCAAAAGGCCGCCCCGGGCCGCGCCGGGAAACCGCACCGGTCACAGACGGTGGTCACCGGTCGATCCTGAAGGTGAGCGCCACGCGGCCGGCGCGAATCTCATCGCCGTCCTCGAGGGGCACGGCGACGCCCGGCTGCAAGCCCTTTTTATTGACCATGGTAAAGTTGGTGCTGTTCAGGTCCTCGATGACATAGCGAGCGCCCTCGCGACGGATCTTGAAATGGCGACGGGACACGCCGCCCTCCTCGCCGCCGTGCGGCGTTAGGTCGATGTCCGGGTAGATGCCGCTGACGGGGTCCTCGCGTCCTACTAGGGTCTCGCCGCTGGCCTTGACGGGGATCTCGATGCCCGACTGGGCCACCACCAGGCGCGCCTTGGGCTCCGCCTGGGGAGCGGGGGTGGGCTGCGGAGCGGCCTCTGTGCCAGCGGGCGCCTCGACGTGCGTGATGAGCGCGGCGCCGCAGTACTCGCAGAAAGCTTCGCCTGGGATGACGGGCGCGCCGCAAGAGGGGCACTCGTGGACCTCGGGCGGAGCGGCGGGCGCTGCCTGTGTCGTCTGCTCATCGGCCGGGGCGGAGGGCGGCGCTGGCTCGGGTGGGGT
>CAZTMY010000213.1:0-4575 GCA_964614895.1 uncultured Anaerolineales bacterium | reverse complement strand
GGGGTGGGGGTTGTGATCGCTCAGCAGGGGTTTCGCCGTTTGGTAGGGGCACGGCTTGCCGTGCCCCTACCAAACGGCTGCACTCCTCGCGATCATCCCTCCGCGAACTGGCGCTGGTAGAGCTGGCTGTAGGCGCCGCCAGAGGACATCAGCTCCGCGTGCGATCCCCGCTCAACGATGCGACCATCCTGGATCACCAGGATGCAGTCGGCGTTGCGGATGGTGCTCAGTCGGTGGGCGATGATGATGGCCGTCCGGTCGCGCAGCAAGGTGTGCATGGCCTCTTGGATGGCCGCCTCGGTCTGCGTATCCACCGACGACGTGGCCTCGTCCAGAATCAGGATGCGGGGATCGCGCAGTAGCGCCCGCGCGAACGAGACGAGCTGCCGCTGCCCCACCGAGAGCCTGCCGCCGCGCTCCTCGACCTGGTGCTTGTAGCCGTCCTCCAGCTTGCTCACAAAGTCATCCACGCGGACGGCCTTGGCTACGCGGACGACGTCCTCCATGGAGGCATTCGGACTGCCGTAGCGGATGTTCTCCTCGATGGTGCCCGAGAAGAGGAACGAGTCCTGGAGCACCAGCGCCATGTGCTGTCGCAGCGACGCTAGGGCTACCTGACTCACGTCGTGGCCGTCCACCAGCACGCGCCCCTCCTGCGGGTCATAGAAGCGCATCAAGAGGTTGATGATGCTGGTCTTGCCGGCTCCGGTGGGACCCACGATGGCGATGGTCTGGCCGGGCTCTACCCTCAGGTTGATGTCCTTCAGTACATAGGGCTCGTCTTCCTCATAGCGGAAGGAGACGTTCTCAAAGACCACCTCGCCGCGGACATCCTCCAAGACGGCGGCATCGGGGCTGTCGAGGATCTCGGGCTGGGTGTCGAGGTACTCAAAGATGCGCTCGGCGGATGCCATGGCGCTGAGCACCCGGCTATAGACGCGGCTGATGGCGTTGATGGGCTCCCAGAAGCGCCACAGATAGTCGATAAAGGCCAGCACATACCCCACGGTGAGCGCGTCCTGCATCACCATGCGCGCGCCCATCAGCATGACTAGGCCGGTCCCTAGGACGCCAAAGGTATCGGCCAGCGGCCAGACCAGCAGCTCGGCCTTGATGGCCTGCATGAACGTGCGATAGTAGGCATCGTTGAGCTCGTCAAAGCGGCGGGTGTTCTCGGCCTCGCGGGTGAAGCTCTGCGTCACGCGGATGCCCGTGATGCTTTCGTTGAGGTAGGCAGTGATGTTGCTGTTGGCCTTGCGCGTGTTGCGCCAGCCGGTCTCCATGCGCGGTCGTAGACGCGCGATGGCGAACACCATGGGCGGCACTACCACGAAGGCCATGGCGGCCAGGCGGGGGTTGAGCGCGAACATCACCACCACAATGCCCACCAGGCTCACCGTCTGCGAGACGATGG
Source organism: uncultured Anaerolineales bacterium (assembly GCA_964614895.1). Classification (GTDB taxonomy): domain Bacteria; phylum Chloroflexota; class Anaerolineae; order UBA1429; family UBA1429; genus DAIRUQ01. Next base: position 3,161 of record CAZTMY010000213.1, on the reverse strand, counting down.
TCACCAGGCCCGAGTTGATCAGGTTGTTGATGGCTTCGACGTCGTTGGTGACGCGGGACATCATGCTGCCCACGGGCCGACCGTCGTAGAACCGCAGTGACAGCCATTGCAGGTGGTCAAAGATCTCGCGGCGCAGGTCATAGATGATGCCGGCGCCGGTCTCGTTCAGGATCTGGATGCGGGCATAGGACGCCAGCGAGCCGATGGCCTGGAAGAGCAGCCAGAGCAGCGCCATCTGCGTGATGACGCGGGGCTGCTTGCCAGTGATGCCGACGTCCACGGCTGTGCGCAACAGGTACGGCTCCGTCAGGCGAAGGATCGTCCCTACGGTGATGACAAAGGTGACCAGAGCTAGCTTGCTGCGATAGGGCCGGGCATAGCGCAGCAGCCGACGAAAGTGCGCATAGTTAAAGGGGAGCTTGGCGACGTCGTCGAGCTTTTCGTACTGGGCGTCAGGCATCTCTAGCCTTCCTCGGTCAGATGCTGCGGGCGCAGTTGCAGGTTGTAGATGCGGGTGTACTCGCCATCCAGGGCGAGGAGCTCCTCGTGGGTGCCCTGCTCCACGACGCGGCCGTCTCGCAGTACCAGGACCACGTCGGCGTTCTGCACGGTCGAGAGGCGCTGGGCGATCACCAGGCTGGTGCGACCGCGCATCAGCTCGTCCAGGGCCTGCTGCAGCAAGTGCTCCGTCTCGGCGTCCACGCTGGAGGTGGCCTCGTCCAGGATCAGGATGCGTGGGTCGGTGAGCAGGGCGCGCGCAATGGCCACGCGCTGCTTTTGGCCGCCCGAGATGCCGACGCCGCGCTCGCCGACGCGCGTCTCATAGCCATCCTGCATGTCGGCGATGAATGCGTGGGCCTGGGCGGCTCGGGCCGCGGCCTCGACCTCCTCTTGGGTGGCATCCGGCTTGCCAAAGGCGATGTTGTTGCGGACCGTGTCCGAGAACAGGAACGTCTCTTGCGGCACGATGCCGATCTGCCGGCGAAGGTCATGCAGCGAGACCTCGCGGATGTCCACGCCATCGATAAGGATGCGCCCTTCCTGCGGATCGTAGAAGCGCGGCACCAGGTTGATCAGCGATGACTTGCCAGAGCCCGTGCCGCCGAGGACCGCGGCTACCTGGCCCGGCTGGACCTCGAGGTTGAGGCCCTTGAGGACCGGGGTGCCATCGCCGTCAGGGAAGGCGAACGTGACGTCCTCAAAGACGATGTGGCCCTCGATGCGCGGCATGGGCCGTGCGTCGGCGGGCTCGGGGATCTCGCTGGTCTCATCTAGCACCTCAAAGACGCGGGGCGCCGCCGCCATGGCTCGTCGCGCTAGGCTGATGAGAAAGCCCAGGAACCGGATGGGCCAGATCAGTCCCCAGAGATACCAGTTAAAGGCGGTGAGCGTTCCGAGCGTCATCTGGCCAGAGAGGACGCGGTGCCCGCCATAGCCGTAAAGGACTACGAAACAGAGGCCGCTGAAAAAGTCGAGCACGGGGAACGTGCGGGCCTCGGAGGACGCCCGCTCCAGGTTAGCCGTTCGCATGGTGACGTTGCGGTCGTCAAAGCGGCGCATCTCGTCGCGCTCGCGCGAGAAAGCCTTGACCACACGGATGCCCGAGAGGCTCTCCTGGAGCGTGGTGGTCAGGCGGCCCATCTCTTTGCGGATGCGCTCCCACTTGGGGCCGATGATGCCCGAGAAACGAAAGGCGACCAGCATTAGGACAGGCACCGGTGCCGCGACGGCCAGCGCCAGGCGCCAGTCCAGCATGAGCAGCATCACGACGGTGCCGATGAACATCAGCGACGAGGCCACCATCTCGGCCAGGCCAAAGCCGAAAAAGTCCATGATGGAGTAGAGGTCGCTGGTGACGCGCGACATGATGTCGCCCGTCGCATGCACCGTATAGTAGCTAAAGCTGAGCCGCTGTAGTTTGACATAAAGATCGTGTCGCAGCTTGCGGATGACCTCTTGGCCGAGGCGTTCCTGCGAGTAGCCCTGGATGTAGCGCAGCGAGGCCCTCACCAGCGAGAGCGCTGCCAAGAGCGCCACATAGTGGAGGACGGCGGCCATGGAGCCAGCCGTCAAGCCGCGGTCGATGGTCCAGCCTAGAACCCGCGGCAGCGTCAGGTCAGCGGCGATGCCTGCGAGCATGCTGCCGAATAGCAGCGCGACCAGCCACGGGAATGGTTTGATGTAGGACGCCAGGCGGCGTAGGATCTGCATGCAGTCTGCTCCGTTGCGACAGGGTCGCTGACGTTCCGGTTGATTGGTGGGTGGCAGCACGATCATCCACGCGCGGCGCGTGGCGGCGTGCCAGCCTCCACTTGGCGAAAAGCCGCGAAAGTATAGCACGCGACCGACGACACGGCAAGCTCGCACGCCCACGGCCGAGCGAGGACGTCCGATAGAGTGCCTTGGATGGCCGTCAGTGCTAGCGCGAGAGGCCGTCCGCGACTATACTTGGGATGTCCAAGTCGTCACCGGTGGCAGCGTGGCACCTGTTGCTGGTCGGCGCGACGGGCCATAGGGCGGGGTCTCTGATAGGGAGAGGTGGTTGCCATGGCCAGGCGGATTCGTCTGGGTACGGTGCTTGGGTTCCCGATCCAGATTGACACTAGCTGGTTGATCGTATTCCTGTGGGTGACGTGGTCGCTGGGCTCTGCTTATTATCCGCAGGCCTATCCCGAATGGTCAACGGCGGGGCAGTGGCTTATGGCGGCGCTCACTAGCGCGCTGTTCTTTGGCTCGGTCGTTTTGCACGAGCTGGGGCATTCGTTGGTGGCGCGGTATCAGGGCGTTCCCGTGAAGGACATCACGCTGTACATCTTTGGCGGCGTGGCGCAGATCACCGAGGAGCCACGCTCGGCCAAGAACGAGGTACTGATGGCGCTGGCTGGCCCGGCGGTAAGCCTGGTGCTGGGCGTGTTGCTGGTGATTGTGTGGCTGGCGACCCAGTCCGTTGCTGAGCCCGTTAGTGCCGCAGCCATGTACGTTGGCTTGAGCAACCTTTCACTGGGGTTGTTCAACCTGATCCCCGGGTTTCCGCTAGACGGTGGCCGAGTTCTTCGGGCGCTGCTCTGGGCGGCGCGGGACGATCTGATATGGGCGACGCGGTGGGCGTCGCGAGTGGGGCAGGTGGTGTCGTACTTGTTCATCCTGGGTGGGATCGGTTT
>CAZTMY010000212.1:0-4589 GCA_964614895.1 uncultured Anaerolineales bacterium | reverse complement strand
AAGACCCGCGATCTGGTTATATTCTCCCAGCAACTCGCCACGCTGATCGAGTCAGGCATCCCCATCATTCGATCTCTTCAGCTCTTGCAGGAGCAAGTGTCGAGCAAGAAGCTACGCTCAGTGCTCGCCGAGATCGCGGTAGATGTGCAGCAGGGGCACTTTGTCTCAGAAGCCATTCTCAAGCATGAGGGCGTCTTTCCCCCACTCTACGGCCGATTAATCGAAATAGGCGAGCGCACCGGGAACCTGGAGACGGTACTTCGACAGCTAAGCACCTATCTCGAGAAGGAAGACCAGACCACCCGCAAGATCAAGGGCGCCCTGACCTACCCCGCCTTTGTGATGGTGCTGGCCCTCGGCGTGGTGCTGCTCCTGATATTCGTGGCCTTGCCGCCCATGATGGATCTATTCGCCAGTTTCAACGCCCAGCTCCCCCTGCCCACGCGCATTCTTATGGCAATCACTAACCTTGCCACCAACTATGCTCCATGGCTGCTGGGCGGCATCGCGATCATCATCGCAGGATCGGTACTCTTTTTGCGATCGGAGCCTGGTCGCTGGTTCTGGGATCGGCTAATGCTCCGCATTCCGCTCATCAAACGGATCACCATCCAAGGCGCCGTGGCTCGCATGGCTCGTTCCATGTGCAGCTTGCTCAAGGCGGGCATCTCGGTGCCAGAGATCCTCCGCTTGGTGATCCGTACCCAGAGCAACCGTGTCATCAAGGCCAGCCTCAAGACCGTGGAACAGGAGCTTCTCCAGGGCCACGGGCTCTCGGATCCCTTGGCGGCGGACCCACTCTTCCCACGAATGCTCGTGCAGATGGTCCGCGTGGGCGAGGAGACCGGCTCGCTCGATGGCAACATGGAGACACTCGCTGCCTTTTACGAGGAGGAAGTGGATCGCGCCGTCAAGGCGCTAACCGACGCCATCCAGCCAGCGCTGACGCTGTTCATTGGCGGCATCGTGGGATTCGTCGCCATCTCGGTAATCATGCCGATGTACAGTCTGATCGGAGCCATCGGATGAGAGAGCAACGAGTAAGCATCAATCGAAAGATTCGCGCGAGACGCCGGGTCTTGTACGACCAGCGAGGCATCTCTTTGCTGAGCGAGCTGGTAGCCATCGCCATCATCGCGCTGGCGCTGAGCATGTTTGTGCTGGGCCTCGCCACCAGCGGGCAGAGCGTGCGCATGGTAAATTATCGCGTCTCTGCCGAGAACCTAGCGCGCCGCCAGATGGAGCTCATCAAGGCGGCACCGTACCAGGTAAATCCTACCGCCGTGCCTTACCCTACGCTGGTAGCCCCAACATGCTTCAGCATTGAGACGGAAGTCGCCTACTGGGTGCCCGAGCCCACGGCCACATTCCAGGAAAGTCTTCCCGAGACGGACCACGGACTTCAACGCATCACCATACGGATCATCTCTTCTAGCGACCCCGATACGCCGACGTTTGTGCTAGAAGGTTTCAAGGGAGACCACGATGCATCCCTCGACTAGTCAGCCCCCGCAGCGCGACCAAGCTGGGGTCACTCTGCTAGAAATGATAGTCGCTCTCGCGATCTCGGCTATCGTCTCGGGCACGTTGGTGACCGCCGTCTTCCAGTACGCCGGCATCATTCGCGCCCAGCAGGACGCCCTCATCCTAAACCAGCAAATCCAGAGCGCCGCCGCTGTCCTAAACCGAGACCTAGTGGGCGCGGATCCCTCCACGGTGACCGTCTCGGAGACGGGCGACGCGCTCACGGTGCAAATCCCCGAGTATGCCTTTGGCTCCACCGAGGATCCGACTATCACCACCATCAGCTATCAGCTCGCGGATGACCGCCTGATCCGAACGGTGGACGGGGAGACCTTGACCATTGCGCGCCACGTCCAGGCGCTATCCTTCGAACATATCACGTCGACGATTACCGTCGACTGGACCGTCCAGACTCATGATCAGAGCCGAAGCGCTTCATTGACAGTGTATCTTCGTCAGTCCGACTAATGCGAGGAGGTGCCACATGCTCACACGGATGAAAGCCTGGTGGCGGGATACCCGCGGCATCTCACTGCCCTTGGCACTGGTCGTTCTGGCGCTGGGAACGCTGCTGGTCGGCCCATTGCTGTGGTGTGTGGGAACGGGCATTTCGGCCATCCGGGCGGTCGAGACCAATCTCTACCGCCAATATACCAGCGATGCGGGCGCCAAGTACGTGCTTTTCGCGCTCGACTCGGGCAGCGGCATCCACTTTAGCGATGGTCACACCTACTTTCACGGGCTTGTGACAGCGGGTTCGCTGGGGAGCATTGGTACACACAACGATTCCGACCCCTCAGACGCCATCCCGATCACGACTGGGGCAACCGAATCGCCTCTCAGATGGGATATTGCCATGTTCGATGACGTGCTCGGCAATCACGACGACGAATCGTGGGTTCAGCCCCCCAAAACGAGTGCCTTTACCACGTGCACTCGAACAAACCGGAACATCAACGACGAGGTACCAATCGAGCCTGGGCTGCACTATGTGGAAGGGGATATCAACTTTAACGGGGGGAATCAGACGGTCGACGGTATCACCATCGTGGCCACCGGGCGCGTCAACTTTGACGGGGGCCACCGGAGCTTTACCCCGTACGTCGACGGCCTAGACATCATGAAGGCCTCGACCAGCAGCCAAGCAGTCAGCTTCAATGGAGGGCATGCCGCCGGAGGAGCCATCCATGCACCCAATGGAGGTATCATGTTCAACAGTGGGCATAACTTGTCGGGAGCGTTCGTAGCGTCGCGTATCACGTTAAACGGCGAACACAACCACATTGACGTCGCCCCCGTCCGTGTTAGGGACGGCCCGGGCGGCGTTTATGACATCCGCACCATGGCTGATGGCAGCAGCACGCACATCCGCGCCAGCGAGTTGACCGTCCTGGCGTGGCAACTCTCAGGCAACGGCAATGGCTAGAACTCTCCAACGAAAACCGCCAAGGCTGCAGACAACGGCCGGTCATCGGGACGGCGCCGATACGCGCGGCGTGAGCCTGATAGCCGCATTACTAATCCTGATGCTGGGCGCGGTGTTGCTGCCGCCACTGCTCGCAGCGGCCCGCACCGCCACGCAGGCCAGCAACGCCTACCATACGGGGCTCCAAGGTCAATACGCCACCGACGCGGCCGTCGAATACGTTCTATCCAAGCTCCTGGACAATCCGGGCTACCGTGGTTGGGTACGTGCGCATGGGCCGGGCGGCGTGTCCACCCAACTTCCCCAGCCGGTGAACGGCCTCCAACCGCAGATCCAGGTGGCGGTCGTTGAGCGACTGTTTGACTATGCCGTGTGGGGGGATAGCCAAACATGCTCGTCGTCGCTCGATTGGACCGGCGCCAAGAACGAGCTCGTGGGCAACGCGCACTCGAACGCCGGCATCAAGATCAGCGGCGTCGCTGTGGCAGACATCATCGAGTACACCAGCAGCGTCATGATCAACGAAAGCTCGGTAGACTTTACCACCACCATCTCCAACCCGGTACAGGTGGATCCGTGGCACCCCACCGAGCCGCTCTTCCTAGCCTCGAACTACAACGATCCTACCGCCGAGGGGACGCCCGCCTATCAGGCCAATCCCGACTATTACTACCATCATACCAGCGACTTTAGCATCAGCAGCGACGAGGTCATCCCCACCGGCATACACTACGTGGAAGGCGACCTGCATATCAACGGGAATAACATCTCGGGTACCGCCACCTTTCTTGTGGACGGCTCGATCGAGATGAACGGCACGGGCATCCACATCACGCCCTTTGTGGATGATCTGATCTTCTTTTCCACCTACGCCTACCCAGAAAGCACACGTTGTAGCAAGTGGGTGATCAAGATCGTGGGGAGCGACAATGACGTCCTGGACGGGTGGATCTATGCGCCTTACGGCCTCATCGAGATCCAAGGCTCGGGTTCGCTGGCGGGTTCCTTCGTGGGTGACTCGGTAGCCATCTCGGGCTCGAGCCTTCACGTCGAGCCGGCTCCCACGTTCTCCGAGCGGCCGCGATGTGAAACGGTGGACATTGTAGCTTGGACGAACGAAACGCGCACCCGCGCTCGATGCCGCTTGTGTTACAACACGGGCCGGGTAGAGATCGTTTCCTGGAAGGTAGAGCCTGTATCTCCGTGAGCTCTTCTGTAGGAAGGAGACGATTGCGAAACAGCGCCTCAGCGCTGGCGAGGATGACATGGCATACTCTCTATGCTAGAATGGACTTGTGCGCTCTTGCCTTTGCTTGGCTGGTGACACGGCCATCACTTTGCCGCCCGCGGGGACGTCGCAACCTATTCGAAGGGGCAGCATGCCGCCACGATCGGAACCCACGGCGCCTATCGACCTGAACATCCTGCCGCAACGCTATCGGCCCAAGGTGGTGCCGCCGGCGCTGTTGCTGGTTTGGGGGATCGCGGTACTGCTCCTGATCGCGGTAGCGCCCATGCTCTACGTGGCGCACCTTCGCGGCCGCCGCGCCGAGGAGGCCCAGGCCGCTCTTCAAACCGCCCAGGCTGAGCTACGAGGCCTACGCACGCCTGCCCCACAAGTCGAGACGCTAGCTGCCCG
>CAZTMY010000211.1:0-4591 GCA_964614895.1 uncultured Anaerolineales bacterium | reverse complement strand
CCGCCGCCATCTCGCTCCAGCCGCTGGCAACATCCACGAGATGCAAGGTGTGCGCATACGAGGGTGTTGAAAAATGGACCCTCAGATTGCTGCCAGCCTTGAAGCTTGGCGCGAGTCGCGATATGTTGTGGTGCAAGGCAGCAGAGGCGAGGAAGGGAGCGGGTTGTGGGCAAGATCCGACTGAAAAAGACTGGTAAGGACTCCTTCTTTGGCGATTATGTGTACGCGCAGGTGCTGGATGAGGACGACTTTATGGTGGCATTGCGGCAGCTGTTCGATTGGGGGCGGTACACGGATCGGCTGCTGTCGGCCTATCGCGGCCAGGGGCGCAGGGGCCGGCCGCCGTACGATCCGGTGGTGCCGCTGAAGATGATCTTTGTGTCCTACCTATGGAACCTATCGGAGCGCGACGTGGAGCGGGTGGCCAGGCGAGATCTAGGAGTGAAGTACTTCTTGGAGTTAGCGGTTGACGAACGGCCGCCCGACCACTCGACGCTAACCAAGTTCAAGAACCGCCTGATGGAGAGCGGAGGGTGGACGTTGATCGTTGAGATCTATGACGACATCATCCAACAGGCGCTGGGACACGGGTTGGAGCTGGGCCGGGTGCAGCTTCTGGACAGTGTGCACACGCAGGCCCACGTCAACACGGAGAAGGACCGAGACCGGCAGGAGGAAGGCCGGCCTCCGCGCGACCCCGATGCGCGTCGGGTGCACAAGGGGCGGCGGCGCAAGGTGGTGGATGGCGAGTCTCGGACGGTGGAGGTGAGCTACCATGGGTTCAAGACGCACAGCTCCACCAACGCCGCCACGGGGATCGTGACCAGTCTGGTGCCATCGCTGGGGAACAAGGCCGACAACAAGGCCGCTCCCGAGCTGGTGGCCCACGACTTGGCGATGGGGGTGCCGTGCGAGGTTTACGGGGGCGACAAGGCCTACGATGACGGCGACCTGCGCTACCGGATTCGGCAACTCGGCATTGAGGACGGTTTCTGCCTGCGTGATTTCCGGCTGAACAAAAAGGATGGCAACCGCGAGGTCTGGGAGGATCTGGCGCAATCTCCCGGCTATCAGCAAGCCACCAGCCAACGCTATCGGGTGGAACAGCCCTTCGGGTGGGTCAAGGACAAACACGGCTTTGAGCGTTGCCGTTACCTAGGGTTGCTGCGCTACGGGCTTCAGGCTTATTTCACCTTCTTGGTGTCGAACCTGAAACGGATCGTGAAGCTGTTGACGGGGATCACGCTGCGTCCCCAAGCCAAGGGGCGGCGCGCCGAGAAGCTCGTGCCAGTCTACAGCGACTTGCCCTGGGCATAGTGCGTCCAACAGGCGCGGGGGTACGCCAAAGGCGGCCATCTGGGCCTTTCAGGAGGACGACTAGGGCCCCACTTTGATGGCAGAGGAGGCTCGATCGGCATCTAGACCCCTCGCAACCCGCTAGCTCTGCGAAATCGCGGCCTTCTCGCGATCGATACCCCTCAACCCCTGCCTTTTTCCACACCCTCAGGGCACGGTTCTTGACATCCCATTCTGTCGATTCTAGAATCGCTCACGTTTGGGAGCGCTCGTTGGCTCGGCAGCACGAGCCAACGATTTCTTGATGATCGAGAGTCATCCACACGGCGCCGGGTCATCCCTGTGGTGTCTTGGGGCGTGGCGATATGGCCGAATGACCACTAGCAGGCGAGGGCTGCATGGCGATCAAGGCCTTTGTGTTCGATTGTGGCGGCGTGATACTGTGGAACCCCGATCTATCGCGATACCATGCCTGGGAGAACCGCTTGGGCCTCTGCCGCGGGGAGCTAGCGATGCGCCTCTATGATAGGCCCGCCTGGCGACGTGCCGAAGTGGGCGAGATCACGGAGGAGGCCTATTGGGTAGAGGCGGCCAAAGACCTTGGTCTCTGTGACCCTCAGGACGTCCACGCCCTCAAGAACGACATGTGGGATAGCTGGGTAGTGAACTCTCGAACGCTAGACCTGATCGATAGCGTGCGCCAGCGGTACCAGGTAGCTGTTCTCTCCAACGCAACCGATGTGCTGAGAACGGCCCTCGACAAGCGCTATGGAATCGCCGAGCGCTTTGATTGCATCATCTCCTCGGCCGACGTCGGCGTGGCCAAGCCGGAGCGCCGTATCTACGAGATCGTCCTAGAGCGCCTGTCAATCACACCCGACCAAGCCCTCTTTATCGACGATCGCCCCGAGAATGTGGCTGCAGCCGCGCGCCTGGGCATGCACGTGATCTGGTTCGTGAACAACGATCTGCTTGTGCGCCAGACGCAACGTTGCTTGCGAAGCCTAGCCGATGTTCCTGAGTCTGAGCTGGGGCACAGCGGCAACGGCCACAACGGAGAAAGACGCTAGATCCTCATCACCACCCCTTGGAACCTGGCGCGACCTCTAGACGTCTGCAGGTTGCGCGGTTCTTCCGCCAGAGATGGTCTCACCCGAGAGGGGCTATGCGACAGAACCTCCGGTCAAGCTCACGGCGACAACACCTGCGTCCTTGGCAACGGGATGTGCTGCAAGGGATCCTGTTGGGTCTAGCCAGCACAATTGTCCTAGCATTGCTGGCAATACTAGGGGCAATCGGGATCTATGCCTACTATGCTCCCCGGCTCCCAGTCCCGGGGGACCTTTACGAGCGAGCATCTGCCTTTCGCAGCCTCAAGATCTATGACCGAAATGGTGCGCTGCTGTGGGAGACATTCGCTCCTGAGGCAGGGCGACGCACGGTCGTCCGCTACAAAGACCTCCCCAGCGATCTGATCCACGCTACCATCGCCACCGAGGATAAGACTTTTTTCTCCAACCAGGGCGTCAGCATCTTTGCCATTGCGCGCGCCACCATCCAGGATATCCAGGCGGGGGAGATCGTCTCTGGAGCCAGCACCATCACGCAACAGCTCGTCAAGCTGCTCTATCTATCCACAGAGCAATCGCTTTCGCGCAAGCTCAAAGAAGCTATCCTAGCGATCGAGATCACGCGCCGATACAGCAAGCAAGAGATCCTCGCGCTCTATCTGAACGAGGTGTATCTGGGCAATCGCACCTATGGCATCGGGAGTGCCGCGGAGACCTATTTTGGCAAGCACGTGTCGGGGCTATCGCTGGCAGAATCGGCCTTGCTCGTAGGCCTCATTCAGTCACCCACCGCGCATGATCCGTACCGCAATCCGGAGGCCGCATTGGCGCGACGCGCCGTCGTGCTGGATCTCATGGCCGAGGAGGGCTATATCACATCGGCCCAAGCCGCCCAAGCCAAGGCAGCGCCCCTAGAACTGAGCCCTCGAGGCTCCCATCTGCTGGCACCACACATGGTCATGCACGTCCTCGGAGCACTGGAAGAGACCTATCCTTCGGAGGAGATCTATAACCGCGGCCTGCTAGTGTACACGACACTGGATCTCAGCCTGACGCTGCAGGCTGAGACGACCATCGCCGAGAGGATGCCAGCCCTTCGCGATCGGGGGGCATCCAACGCGGCGTTGGTTGCCATCGACCCGAAGACTGGTGACGTCCTAGCCATGGTCGGATCAGCCGACTATGAGGACAAAGAGATCGCCGGCAACGTTAACGTGGCCACCAGCCCAAGACAGCCTGGATCGACCATCAAGCCGTTCGTTTACCTCGCTGCCATGGAACGTGGCTGGACAGCTTCAACGATGGTGATGGACGTCTACCAAGAGTTCCCGCCTTTGTACCGGCCCGTGAACTATGACGATAAGGAGTGGGGACCTATCTCCGTCCGCACGGCCCTGGCTTGCTCGCGCAATGTGCCTGCCGTGTCAACGCTTCAGCAGATCGGCATGCCAGCCTTTCTGGATGTTGCGCGGCGTGTGGGGTTGACTTCCTACACGGGCGAATCCTATGGTTTATCAATGGCCCTCGGAGCGTATGAACTCACGCTTTTGGAGCTGACAGGCGCGTACGGCGTACTTGCCAATGAGGGCCATCGGGTCCAGCCGCGGACCATCTTGCGCATCGAGACTCAAGACGGTGAAGTGATTCTACCGCAGACTGATCCGCAGCCCCAGCAAGTGGTAGATCCCCGTATCGCTTACGTGATCACTGATATTCTCTCCGACGACCAAGTGCGTGCGAGAGCTTTCGGTCGCGACAGCAACCTCAACTTACCTTTCCCCGCTGCTGCCAAGACGGGCACCACTAATGACTATCGCGATAGCTGGATAGTTGGCTACACTCCCGAACTCGTCACGGGCGTCTGGGTTGGCAACCACGACGGGCGCCCCATGGACAAGATCACCGGATCACAGGGAGCCGGCAGCATATGGCGTCCCTTCATGGAGCAAGCTTTGGCGAATGAGCCACACGCTTCCTTTGCAAGACCCGCGGGACTGGTCGAGATTGAGGTCTGCCCCATTTCGGGGCTGTTGCCCGGACCAGACTGTCCCCAGCCCGTGCGCGAGCTGTTCCTGGAGGAGAACGTGCCCGAGGAGGTTTGCCCGGTTCACGTCCGTGAACGCGTGTGCGTCATCTCGGGCGACTTGGCGGGGGAACACTGCCCAGAAGCTCTGACAGAAGAACGGTCGTTTGTTGATCTTGGACCATCCTGGGATAACTGGGCT
>CAZTMY010000210.1:0-4600 GCA_964614895.1 uncultured Anaerolineales bacterium | reverse complement strand
AGCCCGTCGCCAATACGCCAATGAACTTCAGGTCCGGTAGCTGGTCCAGCGTCTCGCGGCTTAGAGGGGCCTTGTTGACCAGTACGACCTGGGCGCCACGTGCACGCTCGACGATTTGCTCCTCGGGCGTGCGGTCGTATATGGCCGTCTCTCCCAGCGCCTCTAGACTTTCCCAGGAGAGATCACCAGGGTTGAGCGTATGGCCATCCAGCACAACGATCTTCATTGCAAAGCCCCCTTATCACACACCTCACCTCACACAGCCTTATCTTACCTATGCAGCAGGACGTTGCCAAGCGCACGGTAACAGCCATCGCAGGCGCCTGCTGAAGGGCTTGCATAGTCGCCCGCCAACCGGTAGACTGTTCGCGAGCTCAAGGGTTACCAGCATAGGAGCATGTTATGCCCCGTCCCAACATTCTGTACGTACACTCACACGACTCGGGGCGTTATGTACAGCCTTACGGTCACGCTATCCCGACGCCCAACATCCAACACCTGGCCGAGGAGGGCGTACTGTTTCGCCAGGCCTTTTGCGCCGGGCCCACGTGCTCGCCCAGCCGGGCGGCGCTGCTCACGGGTATGGCGCCGCATAATGCCGGCATGATCGGCCTGGCGCATCGTGGATTCTCGCTGCACGACTATCGGCAACATCTTGCCAATGTGCTCAAAGATGCCGGCTATCGCACGGCGCTGGCTGGCGTGCAACACGTAGCCGATCGACCGGAAACCATCGGCTACGACGAGGTGCTAACGCACGAGCGCCCCACGGTAGCCAACGTGGCTCCGATTGCCGCGCAGTGGTTGACGCAGGCTCCTTCCGAGCCTTGGTTCATGTCCGTGGGGTTCTTTGAGACTCATCGCGAGTACCCCGAACCGTCCGCCAATGAGGATATCCGTTACACGCTGCCGCCACCCACTGTGCCCGATACACCCGAGACGCGCTATGATATGGCCGCCTACAAAGTCAGCGCCCGCATCTATGACCAGGGCGTCGGCACCGTGCTGGCTGCACTGCAAAGGAGCGGCCAGTCTGGCAATACCTTGGTGATCAACACCACGGACCACGGAATCGCTTTCCCTGGCATGAAATGCAATCTGACCGACCACGGCATAGGCGTAATGCTGATCATGCGTGGTCCGGGCGGATTCGATGGCGGACGCGTCATCGATGCGATGGTCTCGCACATCGACATCGTGCCCACGATCTGCGCACTGGCCGAGATCGAACCGCCAGACTGGCTCCAAGGGCACTCGATGCTGCCGCTGCTTCACAGCCAGGCGTCTGCCATCCGCGACGAGGTATACGCTGAAGTGACCTACCATGCCGCTTACGAGCCCATGCGCTGCGTTCGGACGCGCCGCTGGAAGTATATTCGCCGCTATGACGGAAGAGAGACGCCCGTTCTCCCGAACTGCGATGATAGCCCCAGCAAGCGCGTCTGGCTGGAGCATGGCTGGGCTGAACGAGCCGTGGACACCGAGCAACTCTACGATCTGATCTACGACCCTCAGGAGACCCACAACCTAGCGCTTTTCAGCACACACAAGGATACGCTTGACGAGATGCGTGCACGGCTGGACCGATGGATGCACGCAACCGACGACCCGCTCCTGCATGGCCCCGTCCCGGCTCCGCGCGGCGCGCGGGTCAACGATCCCGACGGCGAATCGCCTCGGGAGGAATGCATCGTCATTGCCTGAAACGACTGGCCGACGATTCAGAAACTCACCAACGGAGGATGGTTGTGAACGCAAAGCCTGAACTCATCGTCAACTACCAGTGCATCTGCGGCGAAGGCCCCATCTGGCATCCGGATGAGCGGCGTCTGTACTGGCTCGACATCGACACGGGGCGCATCTTTCGCTATCACCCAGCATCGGAGAAGCATGAGCAGATATACCAGGGCGAAAAGATCGGCGGGCTGACGATCCAAGCAGACGGGAGTCTTGCCCTCTACGGCCCGCGGGGAGCCGTGTATGGTTGGCATGATGGCGAGATCACGAACCTGGTACGCGGCATTCCCGGCGAGGAGAGCCGCCGCTTTAACGACTGCATAGCCGATCCGGAGGGGCGCGTCTTTGCTGGCACTCTGGGCGACACCCCTGGGAACCTCTATCGCATCGATCCCGACGGCACCGTCACACACATCGTCGGCGACGTAGGCTGCTCCAACGGGATGGGGTTCACGCCGGACCTGACCGGCATGTACTACGTTGACTCGGTAGCGGGCGTTGTCTATCGCTTTGACTATGATCAGGCCACCGGATCCCTGACTAATCAGCGCAGTTGGCTGGAGGTCGATACCTCCAAAGGCATTCCCGACGGCATGACGGTGGATGCGGAGGGTTATGTGTGGGTAGCTTTCTGGGATGGTAGCCGAGTGGCACGGTACGACCCGACCGGCCGCCTCGTGGCCACGGTCACGGTCCCCGCCCGCAAGACCTCTTGCCTGATCTTTGGCGGCACGGACATGACCGACATTTATATCACCACGGCTATCGGCGACGGCGACCCCACGCTGGAAGGCCCGTATGCCGGGGGGCTGTTCCGCGTTAACCTGGGCATCCGAGGCGTCCCCGAGTTCCGCTCACGCATCGGACAGTAGGAGGGCACGCATGGTACAGTGGCGGCCTGGTAAAGAGCGACCGTATCTCCTCTGCACGCGCGCCGGTCTGCAGGCAGCGCGGCGACGCTTGGCGGATGGGTTCCCGCCAGCAGTCGCAGCGCTCCGGACGCTGCGCGCGATGGCCGCCGACGCGGCCACTGTCGAGCTCCCCGTCTTTGACCATAGCTGGTACTCATCCGTCACCCGAGAAGCTTGGGACACGATCTATCCGCAGGTTTCCGAGGACACCACCTACACGCCCAACCGGCTGGCTGGTCCCTGTCTGGCCGCGGCGGTTCTCTATGCTTTAGAGCAAGATGAAACCGCGTTGGCCAGTGCTCGCCGTATCCTAAGCCACTTTTGGAAAGCGTACGGCTTTGAGATTGAGCACTGGGACGTGGGTATGAACTATGCCGGGTTCGGCACAAGCCTGCTCGCGGCCTACGATCTGGTCTGGAATGCCTTGACGGATGGAGAGCGTGACGCTGGCGAGCGATGGTTCCACGCGTGGTACGAGGCCATCGCCAAGAACGACCGGCTGTGGATCTCGCGCCTACCGTGGAACGCCTACAACAACCATTATGCTTGGCATAAATGGGCCATTGGCATGTACGGCCTCCACACCGGCGCACCCGAGTTGGTCGAGGACGCTATCCAGGGGACCATGGGCATCCGCGAGCTGCTGGAGCATGGCCTGGTGGATGACGGCTTATGGCACGAGAGCGCCACCGGCTATAACTTTACCGCGGGGCATGGCCTTGTGCCGTTGGCTTGGTCGCTTCGCCAAGCTGGCTGGCCAGACGATCTATTCGCCCGGCGGTTCTCAGAAGGCAAGGGCATCGTCCCGCTCTACCGCGCCGCGCTCGAGATGCTCTTCCCCGATGGTACCGTGCCATCCGTGGGCGATTGCTACGGGCATATCATCGAGCTCCCGGCGCTCCACTACGAATACCTGTACGCCGCCCTGGGCGATCCGCAGTTCGCTTGGGCGCTCTCTTTGAGCGACCGAGACTATGATGGTACCGCCGCCGTAGCCGGGCTGCTGGTGGCGCGTCCCCTGGGCGAGACGCAAGCCCCAGCATTACGCCCTCGTGATTGGCCCGAGCATGGTTACACACTCATGGCCACGGCGGAGGGCGACGCGTATCTCTCCGATGACACCGCCGCGGTCCTAGTCACCTATGGTTACTCGGGCATCCATGGTCACCGCGACAAGCTCTCTTACGAGCTACATGCCGACGGCGTGCGTTGGGTAGTAGATGCCGAGGCCACGTCGCCAGGGCACAGCTTCTCGGCCGCGGTCCAGCGGGAGCTGAACCGATCCACGTTGGCCCATAATACCGTGCGTATCGACCGGCGCGACCAGAACGGGCTTGGCAGCAACTTGCCCTTGCGTCATGTGCAAGGCTCTCCCAACGACGTGCAAATCCGCGACGATGGCCAGCTCTATGGCGGCGTCGCGCAGGAGCGCCATCTGACCCTGCATGAGCACGAACTCGTGGACGTATTTCGCCTCGAGAGCGATGCCCCACACATGTACGACTACCAACTTCATCTGGCGCCCGGTTGCGAGATCCACACCGACGTCGCCTTGGCGCCAAGACCGCCCCTGGGCAGCAAACCTGACGAGGCCTGGTTGCGCGACCCAGCCTCGGCGCGGCTAGGAGACGGTCAAGTGCATCTTACCGCTCACCTAGGGACCAAGGCTCTGCGCATCGAGGCCCAGGCGCCCCCAGAGAGCGAGCTCATCCTGTGCAGTTTCCCAAGCAGCGCAGGTTATACCACCGCTCCGATCCCCATGGTGATCCTGCGCGCTAACGCCTCCCACGCCACCTTCACTGTCCGCTTTCGCTGGCTGTAGCCTACTCTCAGGCAGCCCCGTGTCACGCGGCACGGGGCCATGCCGCGTCACCCCGTTTGCGAACCCTCATCGCCAGCCTTCGGCCTCGGAGCGCTCCTAGACGCGAGCGCGAGGCCCGGGCTGGGCACCC
>CAZTMY010000209.1:0-4669 GCA_964614895.1 uncultured Anaerolineales bacterium | reverse complement strand
CGCGGTGGTCATCGGCATACGGGCCGAGTAATACCCGCGACCATAGGGGGTGCAGATGGCAAATATCGCAAGCAACGTCAACGACGTCCAGCGCCGTATCGAGGCGGCTTGCCTTCGTGCCGGTCGTGACCCATCGCAGGTGACGCTGGTGGCCGTCTCCAAGACGCGTACGCCAGCGGCTATCCAGGCTGCCTATGCGTGCGGGTTGCGCGACTTTGGCGAGAATCGCGTGGAGGAGGCCGAGAGCAAGATTCCGGAAGTCGAGAACCGGCTTGGCGGTGGCATCACCTGGCACATGATTGGCCACATCCAGAGCCGAAAAGCGCGACGTGCGGCACAGTTCGCCCACTTTATCCATTCAGTGGATTCGGTCAAACTCGCGCGCCGGCTTGACCAAGCTGCCAAGGAAAGACAACGTATAATCCCGATACTCCTAGAATGTAACGTCTCCGGTGAAGAGTCCAAGTACGGGTTTGCGGCCTCCGATGACGACAACTGGGATGAGCTGCGCGAGTCCGTGATGGGAATCGCCAAGTGCCGCAACCTGCAGCTTCGAGGCCTGATGACCATGGCGCCCATCGCAGAGGATCCCGAGATGGCTCGCCCCGTGTTTGCCAAGTTGCGCCGACTGCGAGACTTTCTGGCGTCATCCTTGACAGGCCTCGACCTACCTGATCTCTCCATGGGCATGACAGACGATTTCGAGGTGGCTATCGAAGAGGGTGCCACCATTCTGCGCATTGGCCGGGCCATCTTTGGGCCGGCGGCTTGATAGAAGGGAGACGTCGTGGCGCAATTCGATGCATACCATACCATCGCCTTCGTGGGCGGCGGGACCATGGCCGAGGCGATCATCGCCAGGCTAATCGAACAGGGACGCATCCCAGCGGATCACATTCGTGTGGGCGAGCCGATTAGGGAGCGGCGTGAGCTGCTCCAGAAGACCTATGGCATCCTGGCCTTTGCCAGCAACAAAGAGGCCGTTGGGGGAGCCAATATAGTCATCCTGGCCATCAAACCACAGGTGTTAGCAACAGCTCTCGGTGGCCTGCGCGGCACTATCGACGGAGAGACGCTGGTGCTGAGCATCGTCGCGGGAGCGACTATCGAACAGATCAAATCATCATTGGGTGTGGAGACGATCGTGCGAGCGATGCCCAACACGCCAGCTCAAGTTGGCGAAGGCAGCACCGTGTGGGTGGCGACCGCAACGACCAGCCAGAGCCAACGCGACCTTGCCAGGAACATCTTGCAGCTTCTAGGTCTAGAGATCGAGGTACAAGAGGAACGGTACCTGAATATGGCCACGGCGCTGAGCGGATCAGGACCCGCTTATGTCTTTTTGTTCATCGAGGCCATTGTCGAGGCAGGCGTGCGGTTGGGCTTTGCCCGATCGGTCGCCGAGCAGTTGGCCCTTCAGACGGTACGAGGCGCAGCCGTGTACGCTCAGCAGACGGGGCTCCCCCCCGCCGAGCTACGAGCCCGCGTTACCTCTCCGGGCGGCACGACGGCCGAGGGACTCTATCAGCTCGAGCGAGGTGGTCTGCGAGCTGCCGTGCTTGACGCAGTCCAGGCCGCGTACCAGCGCGCGCAGGAACTGGGGAGGACCAAGGCATGATGTTTCTGATCAGCTTTATCGACATCCTCGCGAGGCTGTTGAGCCTCGCTATCCTAGTCCGCGTGCTGCTATCATGGTTGCCGATCGACAGAAACGGCCGATTCGTGGAGATCATCCTCCAAATCACCGAGCCTATTGTCGGGCCAATCCGGAGCGTTTTACCCACATTCGGCGGCTTGGACTTGTCTCCGATGATCGCTCTGCTGCTCATCGAGATGGTCCACGGCGTGCTCAGGCAGCTCTTGTTCCTGATAGCATAGATCCCGTGACAGCTCTCTAGCGAAAACAGCATTAGTGTCCCCAGAACGGGCTCTGCTCTATCACGTCGCTCATAGTGATATTCTCCCGATGACCCGAGGTGAGATCGAGGACATAGACATCCCAGCCACCATCGCGGTTCGAGTAGAAGGCGATGCGATCCCCCGAAGGTGACCACGTGACTCCGTGGTCATCGGCATAAGCATCCTGGCTGAGGTTTCTGACGTTGCTGCCATCAACGTCCTTGAGATAGATCTCCATGTTGCCGTCGCGGTAGGTCTCCCAAGCGATCCGGGCTCCATCGGGTGACCACGCTGGCGACTGATCCGTAGCGGGGTCGGTGGTCAGACGACGCACCGAGCTATCCGCCAGAGAGATAAGATGGATATCTAGATTGCCGCTGCGGTTCGACACAAAGGCGATCTGCTCTCCACTCGGTGACCACGATGGCCCATAGTCGGCCGCCGGATCAGCGGTGATGCGACGGGTATTCGTCCCATCTGCGGCCATGATATAGAGCTCCCAGCGACCATCCCGAATGCTGGCGAAAGCGATCTCGGTCCCATCCGGCGACCAGCAAGGAGTCCAGTCATCAGCCGCATTCCGCGTCAGATTCGTCTGATCCGACCCATTGCGGTTCATCACGTACACCTCGCGATTGCCGTCTCGATCAGTGACAAACACGATCTTGCGCCCATCGGGAGACAGCGAGGGCAACGTGTCATCAGCGTCGGACTCGGTCAAACGCGTGGGGTCTGAGCCATCGCTGCGCATGATATAGATATCCCAAGAGGCATCCGGGGCCGATTTGGCCTGATAGACGATATAACCTGGCGCCACTCCGGCCTCCGGCGAGGGTGGGACGGCCCAGCTCTCAGCGGTGGGAGTGAGCCCACCAGCCACCGTCGGCCGACGCGTCCACACAATCGCTACATCACGCGACCGCCAGACCATGGCGATGGCAGCTATGAGCAGCAAGGCGATACCCCAAAGCGCCAGACCGGTCCAATCGATCTGCCTGGGACGGCGCGTGCTGGCAGCCTTTACGCGCTTGGAGCGATAGGCATCACTCGCCGCGATGGTTGCCTCTAGAGGATGATTCCGTCGTACCCATACGCGCATGATGTCAGAGGCAACGCGATAGGTTGGGCCAC
Organism: uncultured Anaerolineales bacterium; assembly: GCA_964614895.1. Taxonomy (GTDB): domain Bacteria; phylum Chloroflexota; class Anaerolineae; order UBA1429; family UBA1429; genus DAIRUQ01. Next base: position 1,639 of record CAZTMY010000209.1, on the reverse strand, counting down.
CAAGCTTCTCCAAGATACCATAGGCCTGAAGCTGGTAGAGCCCGCGCTCCACGTCGCTGGGAGCGCAACGCACCTGGCTAGCTAGAAGCCGGCTCACATCGCCCGGCGTACACATGCCATGCTGCCCCGTCTTTTCGGACATGGCCGCCAACACCAGCTGCGCAGCGTCGTCCAGGGTCTCCCACCGCTCCGCAAAATGCTCAACGGCAGCTTGGAGCACATCCTCCATCAGGTAGCTGATGCCGTTGGAGGGAACCCACCCCAGTTTGGCGTAGCGCTGATAGCAGAAGAAACCAAACAACTGCACCAAATATGGATCACCGCCGGTGAACACATACGCGGTGCGGATGACCTCGTAGCCAAGCGCGAGCTTCCCCCGTAGGGGAATGCCAAGCAGCTCCTCCGACTCTTTGGCATCAAGCGGCGGCAACACAATCGTAACCGCGGTATCAGGTAAGATCCTGTCAGCCAGTCGTGCGGGATGTCCCTCTACGCAGACAAGCAAGGCCAACTGATCGGCACCCGCCAGAGCGGCGGCCGCTGAGGCAAGTACCCCGCGCCAGTACCCTCTCCGTAGCCCCAGATCCGATGTAGTGATCTGATCCAGGCATACAAGACAGGGGCGCTCTAGCTTGGCCTGGTCCTGCAGTTCCTGCCATGTACCAACCGATGAGGGGTCGTTGCTAGCTAGTGGATCCTGGTTCGAGATACCGAGAGCCTGCGCGACGGCCTGACGCAAACCAACTTCGGACGATACGCGAGCTCTGCCGAGATCGATGCGCACAACCCGCCAACGCGGATAAAGCCGCAAGCCCAGCTGATTCACAAACGAGGTCTTGCCAAGACGATGGTGCCCAAACAGCCAGATAATCTTGGCTCCAGCGTCCAGAGCTTCCGCTAACTGCGCAAACTGTGTTTCTCGCCCCACAAAGATATCATGATCGGAAAGGGGGCGATCGATGACAAACGGGTTCTTGAAAGACATCCTGCTCCAGGACTAGCAGACAACGAGGCATGTCGGCTCACATAGCACTGCGAATGCCATTCAACGCCAAGCAGTGAGCCGAGTATAGCATCCAAGCAGATGGCCAGCAAAGGCCGTCTCGTCCAGAGTGATTCTGGTAATCATTTGCTGATGCGTACGCCGTTTACACCCTTGTGCTCCACAGCCAAGCGACCACGCATCAGATGCGTGGTCGCTTACGGCGGTAGAACCGGGAGGCTATTCTTCCGGCGTCAGTGTCTTGATCATGATGCCGAGCCGAAGCTTGGCTTGGTTGTACACCTTCTCGAGATTCTGATCCTCAGCGATCTCCGCAGCCTTGGCAAAATCCTTGGCTGCCGACTCGGCATCGCCAAGTTGCGCATAGATCTCAGCTCGCCGCAGATGCGCCTCTGCATGCTTGGGCTGCAGAGTAATAAGCTCATCAAGCTGCTGGATGGCCAAATCGAGCTCGTCGACCTCTTCATAGGCGGATGCCAGGGTCTCCAGATAGACGCGACGGTTACGGAGAGCGTTCTGGGCCTTGGTGAGCGCCTCACGAGCTTTGGCTCCCTGGTCGGTGATCTCGTACAGGACACCCAGGTAGACGTAGGCTTCCCCGCGATTCTTGTCGATGCGGAGAGTCCGCTGGAACTC
>CAZTMY010000208.1:0-4703 GCA_964614895.1 uncultured Anaerolineales bacterium | reverse complement strand
ATCACCTGACGACGCTCGAGTTCGCCCGATTGGTAGATCGCCTGCTGGCTCCCGATGGCCTCTACGTGGCCAACATCGTTGATGGCGGGCAGCGCGGCAGCTTTATGCGAGCGTTCGTCCGCACACAGCAGGCCGTGTTCGCTCATGTGGAGGTCATCCCCACTATTGCCACTTGGCGCGAAGCTCCTCGCACGACCTGGGTCATCGTGGCCAGCCAATCGCCGCCTGATCTCTCGGCAGTCAAAAGCCCGAGCACGCCGCTGCCCGACGAGGAGCTAGAAGCGTACCTGGCATTGGAGAAACCCATCATCCTGACCGACGACTATGTGCCGGTGGATAACCTGCTCGCTCCGGTCTTTGTCGATTCGGAGCGCGGCTAGCCACGGTCGCAAGGTCGATCAGAAGAAGAAGCCACCCCTTTTGCGCTGACACCCACATTGCCTAGAATGTGCCCTATCAGCAAAACAAACCTAATAGGAAAGGTCTGCCATGAGTGTGCGAGAGCTGTCCTTGCGATACGGCATGAACCCTCACCAGAAACCTGCCCGCGCCTTTATGGAGCAAGGGGCACTTCCCTTTGAGGTACTATCGGGCGCGCCTGGCTATATCAACCTGCTGGATGCCCTCAACGCATGGCAACTGGTCCGCGAGCTGGCAGACCTACTGGGGATGCCTGCTGCAGCGTCCTTCAAGCACGTCAGTCCGGCGGGCGCCGCTGTTGCCGTCCCCCTCACGGATTCAGAGGCAAAGGCTTGCTTTGTGGACGACATGGAGCTCTCGCCCATCGCTACGGCCTATGCCCGCGCCCGGGGAGCCGATCGCATGTCCTCCTTTGGCGATTTCGTCGCGTTGAGTGACGGTTGTGATGAGATCACCGCTCGGATGATTAAACGCGAGGTCTCGGATGGCATCATCGCGCCCGACTATACGCCAGAGGCGCTGGCCATCCTGCGGGGAAAGCGCGGTGGCAGCTATCGTGTGTTGCGCATCGATCCCGACTATGCCCCCGCGCAACTGGAACGTCGCCAGGTCTTTGGCGTCACGCTGGAGCAGCGGCGCAACGATGCCGTCCTCGGACTCGATGCCTTTGGCAACAGGGTGACGCGCACGCAAGAGCTCCCCGAGGACGCGCTGCGCGACCTGGTGGTTGCTACAACCGCCTGCAAGTACACCCAGAGCAACTCAGTCGTCCTGGCGCACCACGGTCAGGTCACGGGAGCAGGCGCCGGGCAGCAATCCCGCGTGCATTGCACGCGACTGGCCTGCCAAAAGTCGGACCGTTGGTTCCTACGCCAGCACCCCCGCGTGCTCAATCTCCCCTTCCGGCCTGGTCTGTCGCGCGCTGAACGGAACAACGCCATTGACGTCTATTTCTTGGATGATCTCACGCCGGCCGAGCGTACAGCCTGGGAAAACAGCTTCACCGAGATACCCCAGCCCTTGAGCCAGGACGAGCGCCAGGCTTGGCTGGATCAGGTGCGCGACGTAGCCCTCAGCAGCGACGCCTTTTTCCCCTTCCGGGATTCCATCGACCGCGCGTCACGCAGTGGCGTCCGATATGTTGCGCAACCTGGCGGCTCGGTCCATGACGCCAGCGTCATCGCCGCTTGCGACGACTATGGCATGGTTATGGCCTTCACCGGGACACGGCTCTTCCACCACTAGGGGCGGCGACGTGCCGCTCGCCGTTCGATCTTCTCTCATGAGAGGCCATGTCCGCCTAGCGGCGCTTGAGCCCGATGACGCCGAGGCTATGCTCCCTTGGCATCAAAATGCGTCCTTCCTACGGCTTTGGGGCCGAGCGTGCGTTGCCCCAAGACATAAGCGATGTCCACAAGATGCAACAGCACAAACGGGGCACCCCCAAGGGTGCCCCGTCTCACACATCTGACCCTAGAGCGCAGCGCATAACTCCCTCACAAAGGCCTCGACTTCTGTAGCCCCATCCCGCGCGCGCCGCACGATGGCGCTGCCCACGATGATGCCATCAGCCAGGCCTGCCAGCATACGAACGTCCTCTGGCCGCGAGACGCCAAAGCCAACCGCCACCGGCTCCGAGGCCACGCTCCGCGCCAACCGGAGCTGCCCGGTCAAAGCTTCGTCGGGGCGCATCTCGCCGCCGGTGGTGCCCAGCCGCGAGATGACGTAGAGAAACCCACGCGTCTCGCGCGCCAGCCATGCCAGTCTTTCCTCGCCTGTGGTAGGAGCTGCGAGGTAGATCAAGGCCAAGCCCCGTTCGTCGCACGCTGACCGCAGCTCGCCAGCCTCCTCGGGAGGAAGATCCGGCACGATCAAGCCATCGATGCCAGCATGGGCACAGTCATCAACGTAGCGCCTTGGACCACGGTTCAGGATCGGATTGTAGTAGCCCATAAGCACCAGAGGCGTCTCCAGGCCACGAGCGCGTAGCGTTGCCGCCTGCTCCAGGCAACGTGCCGGTGTCATGGCGTTGGCCAGCGCCGTGTGGACCGCGCCCTCGATGGTCGGCCCATCGGCGACCGGATCAGAGAAAGGGACCCCCAACTCGATGATGTCCGCGCCACCTTGCGCCAACGCGGGAACGAGATCGAGACCAGCCTCCGCTGTGGGATAGCCCAGCGTCAAATAAGTAATCAGAGCTGCACGTCCCTGCGCACGCGCACGTTCGAACGCCTCCCGGATGGCTGCCGTCCCGCGGGATGCCCAATGCTCGCTCATTTCGCCTCCCTAGAAGCCAGGCACGCGCTGACCGTATCCAGGTCCTTATCGCCGCGCCCTGATAGGTTCACCAAGATAATGTCATTCGGCGACATGCCACCCGCCAGGCGCATGGCGCCCGCAACAGCATGCGCAGACTCCAAGGCCGGCAAGATGCCCTCCAAGCGACTGAGGACCTGAAACGCCTCCAGCGCTTCGTCATCGGTAGCGGAGGTGTATCGCGTGCGCCCCAGAGCTCGCAGGTAGGCATGCTCTGGCCCCACCGAGGGGTAATCCAGCCCCGCCGAGACCGAGTGTGTGGCAGCGATCTGCCCGTCAGCGTCCTGCAAGACGAACGTGCGCACGCCATGGAGCACACCCAAGCGCCCTCGCTGTGGGTCCCCAAAGCGAGCCGCGTGCCGCCCTGTTACTAGGCCCGCGCCGGCTGCTTCCACGCCGACCATATCCACCTCGTCCTCCAGGAAGGCGTGGAACAGCCCAATGGCGTTTGAGCCGCCGCCCACGCAGGCCACCAGCACGTCGGGCAAACGCCCGACATCGGCCAGCATCTGCGCGCGTGCCTCCCGCCCAATTACGGCCTGCAAATCACGCACGATCATCGGGTAGGGATGGGGCCCCACCACCGAGCCGAGCAGATAATAGCTATCGCGTAGAGTCGCCGCCCAGTCGCGCAGCGCGGCGTTGATGGCATCCTTGAGCGTGCGACTTCCATGATCTACTGGTCGCACCTCAGCCCCCAGCAGACGCATTCGCAGGACGTTCGGTTGTTGGCGGCGCATGTCCTCAGTCCCCATGTACACGACGCAATCCATGCCGAGCAATGCCGCGGCAGTAGCCGTGGCCACACCGTGCTGTCCCGCGCCAGTTTCAGCGATGAGCCGCGTCTTGCCCATACGACGCGCTAGGAGCGCCTGCCCCAGAGCGTTGTTGATCTTGTGAGCACCGGTGTGTGCCAGGTCCTCGCGCTTGAGCCAGATCTGCGCCCCGCCGACGTGCGCGCTCAGACGACGCGCGTGGGTTACCGGTGTTGGTCGCCCGACATAACTGCTCAGCAAGCCGTCCAGTTCTTGCCTGAACGCGGGATCCTCCCGAAGACCGGCGTAAGCGCGCTCGAGCTCCTCCAGCGGCGCTACCAGCGTCTCCGGAACATAGCGTCCACCGTACGCGCCATAGTAGCCGCGCGCATCAGGCACACGCAATCCAATAGCATCCAGCCGAATCCTCTCGCTAGCCATCCTATCATGCCCCCTTGGCTCGACGTACGAACGCCCGCATCTTGCTTGCATCCTTATGCCCCGGTGACGCCTCAACGCCAGTGGCCACATCCACGCCCCACGGCCGTACCGCCCGGATGGCGTCCGCCACGTTGCCGGGATGCAGCCCGCCCGCCAGGATCACCCGCGCCCCGAATGGGCAGCCCTCCGCGGCTGCGCCATAGTCCCAAGCCTGTCCCGTCCCTCCGAGCCTGCCAGGCACATGGCTATCCAACAGGTAGGCCCAAGGCTTGTACGCAGCCAGCTGGCCCCAGGGAACTGCGCCGCGCACCCGACGCGCCACGATGACCGGTAGGCTCAGCTCTGCCACTTGGGCGGGAGTCTCGTCTCCGTGGAGTTGGACCAGGTCAAGCCCCACAGCCTCGGCGGTGCGCTGCACATCCGTCATGGGCGTCCCCGCGAACACCCCAACCGTCAAAGCGTCGCAGCCGGCGTTGCGCAAGCCTTGGACGATCTCGGTCGCCCGCTCTACCGTCACGTAACGGGCGCTCTGCTCCACAAAGATGAGCCCCAGCAAGTCCGCCCCGGCTCGCCAGGCGCCCAATGCATCCGATAGCGTCGTCAGCCCACAGATCTTTACTTTGATGGTCATCGCCCAGCCTCCACCAGCTCGCGCACGGCAGCAACGGGATCCGTAGCGCGGGCAAGGGCTGTACCCACTAGGGCCGCGTCGACGCCCCAGGCCCGCAGGTGCCGCATCTCCGTCGGGCCGCGAACCCCGCTTTCGGAAAC